>CAUJEQ010000124.1 GCA_963169135.1 Chloroflexota bacterium | reverse complement strand
GCAACCCGGCGCGCAACCTGTACAAGCGCCAGGGCTTCGTATCCGTCGAGGTGCGCTCGGACAAGCGGTACGAGCGGCTAACCGGAGTAGCGGGGAATGTACTGATGGTGAAAGATTTTGCCGTCAACCCGGCCGCCGCTGAAGGCGCCCCGCGCCCTGGCGAGGTCTAATCAGGCTCCCCGTAAGGCTCCAGCAGCGAGGCGTAGTCGTTCCTCGGCGTATTCAGGAGCGGCGAGACCGGCCGGTACGCCAGCCATTCGTCGGGTGGAGGCGCCAGGAGCCGCTTCAGGCTCCGTGGGTTCGGTTCGTTCGGGTTCATCCACGCGTCCGCTTGCTCGTCCGAAAGCACCACGGGCATGCGGTCGTGAATCGGGCGCATCATCTCGTTGGGACGTGTCGTGATGATGGCGAACGTGCGCTGCCGTTGATCCGGAGCCGGGTACCACGACTCGTAGATCCCTGCGAGCAGGATGACTCCACCATCCGGGCGGTGGAACCAGAGCGGGCGGCGGCGAGCCTGGGGCCCCACCCACTCGAAGAATCCGTCGGCGGGCACCACGCACCGGCGGGCGAGGAACGCTTCGCGAAAAGCCGGCCGCCGGTCGATGGCCTCGGCCCGCGCGTTGATGGGCCCGGTCACGCGGTCGGCAGGATGCGCCCAGTGGTTGATCAGCCCCCACTTCGCTGGCACGAGTTCGCGGTCCTCGAACCGCTGGCGGACGATGAAGTGCCAGTCGGTTGGCGCGATGTTGAAGCGCGGCTGGTATTCCGCCGGCACCGAACCCCGCGGCACACCGAGTTCTCGCTCAAGCTCCGCCCGGTCGGCCCGCGTCAGCGTGAATCTCCCGCACATGCGGAGAAGAGTAGCGTTTCCGCGCGCAGCCGCACGTGGCGGACCTCAACCTCCGTCTCAGGCCCGCGAGTACGTCCCCACCAGGCGGTTCATCCCCAGCGTGTGCGGCTCGATCGTTTCCAGCAGCTGCGACAGTGTCAGCCCTGCCTCCAGGTTCAATTCATCTTTCAGCGCGAACACCCAGAAATAGTAGTGGTGCGTCCCGTGGCCGTTCGGGGGCATCGGCCCTCCGTACCCCGGCTTGCCGAAGTCGGACTTCCCGCTGGTGTATTCCTTCGCTCCCTCGGCCAGGCTGGTTACCGTGCCGGGGATGTTGTAAAGCACCCAGTGCACGAAGCCGTACGTGCCCTTTGAAACCAGCGGTGCGTCCGGGTCGTGGCAGACCACTGCGAACGAGCGCGTGCCGTCTGGTGCGGCGCTCCATGCCAGCGCGGGAGAGACGTCTTCGCCTTCGCCCGTGTGTTTGGCCGGAATGCGGCCGCCCTGTTCGAATGCCGTGCTCGTCAGCTGCATCTTCGAAAGCGCGAAACCCATGGCAGAAACCTCCTCAGCGTGCGTTCGTCCAGGCGCAAGGCAGCCTGATACTGGCATACCGGCGACGAGCCCGCCAGCACTCTAACCCTGCCCCCTTCCGTGACGTCCCTCACGCTCGCCGGTAACCCTCTACGGGTTCTCCAGAATTCCCTCAAGTTCTCCCGGCCCACTCTCCCTACGTTGGAAGTGCGGCAGACAGCCGCTGGGAGAGACACCGTGGAACACGAACTGCAAGCAGACACCGGGCCCGGCCGCCGCCTTGTCGCGCTGGCCGAAGAACTGGCGGCCGATTTTGCCACGCGCGCCGGTGAACACGACCGCGAGGGCAGCTTCCCCGCTGAGAACATCGACGCCCTCCGTGCCAGTGGCTACCTGGCCGCCCCGGTCCCCCGCGGCTGCGGCGGGATGGGCGTCGAGACCGTCCGCGACGTGCTGGTGGCATCGAGCCGCCTCGCTCGCGGCGACGGCTCAACCACCATCGGCGTCAATATGCATCTGAACGTCACGATGGGCCTGCGCCGCTCATACGCGCGTGCCATGGCCAATGGCGACGGCGCCCGCGCCGCAGGCGTTGCCTCCACGCTCCAGGGCATCGCCCGGGGCGAGGTCATCCTCGCTTCGCTGAGCACCGAGCCCGGGCGCGAACTGACCGACCCCGCCACCCGGGCCACCCGCAGCGCCAATGGCTGGTCCATTTCTGGCAAGAAGACCTTCGCCACCATGTCCGGGGCCGCGACCCACCTCGTGGTGTCCGTCTCGTGGGAGGACGACAACGGCGGCGAGCGCGTCTCCTTCGTCCAGGTCCCGGCCAACGACCCCGGCGTCACCCTGAATCACGACTGGGACGCCATGGGCATGCGCGCGAGCGGCAGCGGCTCGGTCTCGTTCGAAAGCGTCGCTGTCCCGGAAGGCCGCCTGGTCGGTGGCTTCCCCAACGGTACGTGGAACGCCGGCCTGCTGGAACGCTTCCTCTCTGCGGGGCTGGTCCACGCTTCCCCGTATCTCGGGATCGCCGAGGCCGCTGCCGGACAGGGCCTCGCCATGGCCGCGAACGCGAAGAAGGGCCGCAACGGCCGGCCGATGGCCGATCGCCCAATGATCCAGCTCCTGGCCGCCGAAAACGCCGTCGACCTGGCGGCCATGCGCGGCATCTTCGACCGGGCCACGCGTCTGGTCGACCAGTACTTCGCCAACCACGTCGCTTGCGCCGACTACGACGATGTGCTGATCGCCTTCAAGGAAGCGCAATGCGCGAAGACCTTCCTCAATGCGGCAGCGGTCCGTGTCGTCGACCGGTCGCTGACGCTCTCGGGCGGAGCCGGGTACATGTCGCGCCACCCGCTCTCTCGTCTCTACCGGGACGTCCGGGCGGGGGCGTTCATGCACCCCCTCGCAGCGAATACCGCCCACGAATTCATCGGCCGCGTCGAACTCGGACTCGAGCCCGACGCGGCCTGACCCGCCCGCGCTCACTGACTCCTGTGAGACGGACCGGCATCAAGCGGCCTGATGGCCATCTCTCCCCCGCCGGCGCCCCGGAGTTGTACCGGGGCGCCGGCCCCAAACCAACAAAGGAACACTCGTCATGTCGAACCCCGAATTGCTCGCCACTCCAACCTCGCCCACCGGTACCCGCCGCATGCTGCTGGTCCTGGCCCATCCCGACGACGAGACCCTCGGCTTCGGGGGCACCATCGCCCGCTACGCCGCAGAGGGGGTGGAGGTCCATCTCATCACCGCCACGTCTGGGCAGAAGGGTTGGGTCGGCCATCCGGACCGCAACCCCGGAGAGGCCGCTCTCGGCCGCATCCGCCGCGAGGAGCTCCGCCGCGCAGCCGCCATCCTCGGCGTCCGCAACGTGTACTTCCTCGGCCATACCGATGGCGAACTCGACGAGGTCGACCCCGAGGCCATCGTGACCGAGATCGCCGCCTACATCCGCGACTTCCAGCCCGACGTCGTGTTGACCTTTGGTCACGACGGCCTCTACGGCCACCCGGACCACATCGCCATCTGCCAGTTCACCACCGCCGCCGTCGTGGCCGCCGCGAATCCCGGGTACCGGTTCCTTGAGCGGCTCGAGCCGCACCAGGTCTCGAAGCTCTACTACCGTGCAGCCCGTGCCGGGTACATGTCTGCCTACGAAGAGGCGTTTGGCGAACTCGTCATGCACATCGATGGCGAGGAGCGGCGTTCTCCGGGCTGGCAAGACTGGGTCATCACCACGACCGTGAACGCCGGCGCCCGCTGGCGCCAGGTCTGGGTCGCGGTGAGGCAACACCGGTCGCAGCTACCGTTTTACGAGCGCCTGCAGTCGCTTTCCGACGAGCGCCACCGCTACCTGTGGGGAACGCAGGAGTTCTATCGCGCAATGAGCGTGGTGAACGGTGGGCGGGAAAAGGAGACAGACCTTTTCGCCGGAGTTCCGGCCTGGGCCTTAACCGCGGCAGCCTGACCCGGCGGTACGCTTACAGCTTGCCGGAGCCCCGTGTGGTACGGTGGACGTTGCGGGAGACCCCCGCGAATGACCTGTCGAGGCGTCAGCCTCCACCCCCGGAGGGGAATGTCGAACCAGCGTCCCGCGCCACCAATTGACTACCGTGAACTGAAACAGCTCGTCACCAACCAGGGACTTCTCGCCCCCCAAAACGGCTACTACGCGTTCAAGGCGGCCGCTGCGTTTGGCGGCATCGCCCTCGCCGTGTGGGTGACACTGGCCACGGGCCACGTCGCCCTCGTGCTGCTCGGAGCCCTCCTGCTGGCCTTTGCGTCAACGCAGGTCGCCCTGCTTGGGCACGACGTGGGACATCGCCAGGGGTTCCGTGGGCATCACACGAATCTCGTGGCGCGGTTCATCTTCGGCAACCTGTTGCTCGGCATCAGCCACACCTGGTGGAGCAACAAGCACAACCAGCACCACGCCACTCCGAACCACATTGACCTCGACCCCGACATCCAGTTCCCCATGGTCGTCTTCTCGATCGAGCAGCTTGCGTCGCGCTCCAAGAAGCTCCGGCCCCTGATCGCCCTGCAGGCGTTCATCTTCCCGATGCTTCTCCCGCTCCAGGCGGCCAACATGCGGATCACCAGCATCCAGCACCTCCTCAGCGGCAGCGCAAAGCGGCCGGCGCTGCAGGCTGCCGTCATGGCAGGCCACTTCGCCCTCTACGGCGTGCTCCTCTTGGCCATCGGCAGCTGGCCGCTCGCGATCGGGTTCGTGGCCGTCCACCAGCTCGCCTTCGGGCTCTATAACAGCTCGGTCTTCGCCTCGAACCACAAGGGCATGGCCGTCATCGGAGCCGGCGGCCGCATGGACTTCCTCCGCGAACAGGTGCTTACTTCCCGAAACGTCTCCGGCCACCCGCTCACGGACTTCTGGTATGGCGGGCTGAACTACCAGATCGAGCACCACCTCTTCCCCACCATGCCCCGCAACAAGCTCCGCCAGGCGCAGCCGATCGTTGAAGACTTCTGCCGCCGGCTGGGCATCTCCTATCACGCCACCGGCCTGTTCGCTTCATACCGCGAAGGCTGGTCCCACCTGTACCGCCTCGGCGTCGAAGCCCGCCGCTCAACAGCAGCTCCCGCAACCGCGACCGAGTAGCAGCCTCAGGGCCGCAGGGTGAGCACAGTCCCGCCGCCGTTCCCCACCGGGTCCTTGCCACGGACCATTGGGATGCGGGCGTGTCGCTGCCACAGTGGCAATTGGTCCGCGAAGTGCGGGCTGCGTGGGTCGCCCGAGACGCCGCCGGGGATGATGTACGAGACCCCCTTTACGTCGGCAAAGTCGACCACCTGCCGGTAGACCGATGTCAGGGAGATCACGAAGTCGTTATTTCCGCTGATGCCGTAGCCAGCAGCCTGGAGCGTGTCGCCGTCGCCCCCGAGCGGCGTCCGCGGCGGGTCGAGGCCCGCCTCGGGGAACTCCGCGGAGAGTGGATGCCGGCTCCCGGTGGCATGCTTCGCATCCCAGCTCCATGCCGCGGGATCGTTTCCGCCGAGCGTGGTCGCCGACTCCCAGGCGCCTTTCAGCGCCGCCCGAAGCACCCCACCCCAGGTCCGGGCACCAGGTGGCTCATTGTCTTCATCCAGGTGGGCCACCACATCCGCCAGCAATCCATTCACCACCCGGCCGAGCCCGGGATGCCGCTCGCTCGTTAGCCACGCCCAGGTCTTTTCGCCCGCCACTGGCGCGAACAACTCCCGCGTGACGTTGCGCCGGAAATATGCGTAGAGGAGGCCTTCGCCCCCGTCGGCGCGGAGGTTGCCGTCCCAACCGGAGAGCATCGTCCGCGCCCGCTCTGCATCACCCTCGAACGGCCCCTGCCGGCGGAGGAACCGCGCCCAGGTCCGGGCAGGTTTCGAGGTCGTGTCGCCCTGCCACGAGGCGACCGTCTCCGGCGCGAGCGTCTCCCCGGTCCCCAGCAGTTCCACCAGCCGGTCGGCCCGCCCCGGCGGAGCGAAGTAGGCGCTGATGTACGGCTCGTCTCCGGCGATGACCCGCTGGTTCGCGGTGGCGATGAACCCTTCCTGCGGGTTGACCGAGCGCGGCAGCTGTTCGAACCGCACCATGCCGGTCCATTCGTGCTCACCGGTCCAGCCCGGCACGGGGACGCGCCGGCCCGCCTTCGATGCCCGTATGGGGATCTCTCCCCGCACCATGTAGCCGATGTTTCCGCTGGTGTCGGCTGCGACGAGGTTGTTCACCGGGTCAACCCACGCCTCCTGGGCCGCGAACAGTTCGTGAATGTCCTTCGCGCGAGTCATAGCCCGAACGCCGTTGAACGGTGCCTTCGGGCGTTCGAGCGCGGTGTACTTCAGCGCGATGGCCATGCCGCTCCGCGGATCGCCGTGCACCACCGGGCCATGTGCCGTTTGCCAGCAGTCCATCGTGACCGGGTCCGAGCCTCGCACCTGGATCGTCTCGACCTGCCGTTCGGTCTGCCGCCAGCCGTCCACCGAAAGGTAGCGTTCGGCGTCCCGTCCCTCGAACTTCTCCAGGTACAGGTCCTGGTAGTCCGCCTGCGTATGCGTGATGTTCCACGCCACCGCGCCGTTGAAGCCGAAGTGCGGAAAGCCAGGGAACCCGGCGAAAGTCGCTCCGCTTACATCGAAGTCGGGGCACGCGACCTCGACCTGCCAGTACGCATTCGGGACATCGAGCGCGCGGTGCGAGTCGTTGCACGCCATTGGCTTGCCCGTTGTCGTTCGCGACCCGTGTACCGCCCACGAGTTTGAGCCCGCCTCGATCTCCGAGAGGAAGCCCAGGTGTTCCGCTGCCGCGGCAATCTCCTCGTTCGCGTGCTCGAAGAGCTCTTTCACGGCACCTCCGGGCGGGAGAATGACCGACGTGCCGACGGGCGAGAGGAAGTGAAGGTTCGCCCATGTCTCCGGCCCGACCCGCGCGAGCAGCCCACCGGCGGCCATCTTCCACTGCCACAGCCCCATCAGGACGTGCCGGATCTTGAAGAGTGCGACCGAGTGCCACGCCTCCCATGGCTCTGGGAGAACGCCGGTCAGGCCGTATTCCGGGGGAAGCGGCGCACCACTGGCGAGGAACGCGTTCACCCCGCGAGCGTAGGCCTCGAACATCTCTCGTGTGCCAGTGTCCATCGTGTCGAGGTCAGCCCGCGCCGCCCGCGCGATGTCGAGCCTTCGCGCCATCTGGTCGGCAGCCAGCCCCGCAGGTCCTGCCGCCTCGGCCCAGCGGCCCGCTGCCCGCCGGCGGTCGTACTCCATCTGCCAGAGCCGGTCCTGCGCGGCTGCGAAGCCCTGTCCGAACCACGCGTCGGTCTCGTTGCCGGCCGCGATGTGCGCCACGCCCCAGCGGTCGCGCCGGATCGTCACCTCTTCCCCGAGTCCCGCGCAGATCAGCTCGTCTCGTTCCTCAGTCACCATCGGTCACTCCCTCCGCTGGCATGCGGCGGAAGCCTACCACCCGGACGGGATTCCACCAGCCCTGTCTGGTAGGCTTCCGCCACCCCGCCCGAGGTTCGTCGCATGCCTGCCAACCCTCCGCTCAACTGGGATGTCCTCTTCGATGAAGCTGTCGACATCCTCTGCCGCTACATCCGTCTCGACACCTCGAACCCGCCTGGCAACGAGGTCGCGGCCTGCGAGTTCCTCGGCGAGATCCTGACCGGCGAAGGCATCCCCTTCGAGACGTTCGGCGCGGGCGGCGGCCGGGTGTCGCTTCGTGCGGTGCTCCGCGGTGACGGCAGCAAGCGGCCGTTCATGCTCCTCAACCACACCGACGTGGTCCCCGTCCAGCGCGAATACTGGGACGAGGAGCCGTTCAGCGGACTCATTAAGGACGGGCACATCTGGGGCCGCGGCGCCCTCGACATGAAGGGCCTCGGAGTCGCCCAGCTGGTCACCTTCCTGGCTTTCAAGCGGAACGAAGTCCCCCTCGCGCGCGATCTTGTCTTCTTCGCGATGGCGGATGAGGAAGCCGGCTCCGAGTTCGGCATGCGCTGGATCGAACGCAACCACCCCGAGTCGCTCGATGCAGAGTTCGTCATCAATGAGGGTGGAGGCGGCACGACCGAACTCTTTGGCATCGAACGCCCGGTCTACAACATCGCGGTCTCGGAGAAGAGTCCCGTGTGGCTGCGGCTTGTCGCCGAGGGCGCACCCGGCCACGGCTCGGTCCCTCATGACGACAACGCCCTCGACCGGCTCGTCCGCGCCATGCACTGTGTCCAGACCTGGGAGCGGCCGCTGACCGTGTCCCCGGTGCTCCAGGAGTATTTTGCGCGGCTTTCCAAGGCTGGTATCTACCGCGGCGACGCCACCGCCGAGGGCCTGCAGGCTGCCGCCGCGGGCGATCCGCGTATCCGCGCGCTCCTTTCCGACACCATCAGCGCCACCACGGCGGGCGCCGGGATGAAGCACAACGTCATCCCCGCTCGGGCTGAAGCCACGCTCGACTGCCGCCTCCTGCCTGGCGTCAAACCCGATGATTTCATCGCCGAACTCGAGCACGTCATCGACGACCCGAAGGTGAAGGTCGAGCGCGTCCACATCGGCTGGTCCGACTCGAACCCGTTTGACACCGAGCTCTTTCGGACCATCGAAGCAGTGGTGCATGACCACATCGAAGACGCCGTGGTCGTCCCCGGCATGACCGTTGGTTTCACCGACAGCAGCGTCCTTCGGAACCGCGGGGTCATCTCCTATGGCTTCTCGGGTGGACTGAATGTCCCGGCACTCGGACGCACCGTGCATGGCCACAATGAGCGCGTGCCAATCGAAAGCTTCCGGTTGAATTGCCAGATGGTGTACGAAGTCACCCGCCGGATGTGTGCCGGGTGAGTACCGCCTCCGGTTGCAATGCCTTTGCAAGCCGCGAGACGGTTATGGGCTTCCCACCGGGGGTATACTCGAAAGGTCGAATTCGGCAGGCGTTGCCGAAGCGGGGGATCCAACTCCTGGGGTGTATCGCGCACAGGCGCGTAGGCGACTTCCGCGCCGAACCCGTCAGCTAACCTCGTAGACAGATCGGAAGGCTTTGGCCTTCGTCGCCCGCAATAGACGGAGTGACCACCATGATCCGCACCGAACATTCGCTTCCGCTCCCCGAAGAGGTCGTCCGCGGGACTGCTTCCTGCCCCTACGGGGCGCCAACGCTTCGCCGGTCACTCCTCCTCGCCACCTCCCGTCCGTGGCAGGTCGTCGCCGCCCACGTGCCTCGTGGCGAGGTGCCCGTTTCCGTCCACCTTTCTTGAGCGCCCACCGGGGAGTGGACCCGTCGCCCACGGCCATGGTGGCTCGCCATCACCATGGCCCAGGAAAGGACTCCGCGAAGGAACGAATGCTGCGCCTGTGGCGCGATCACCCACCTCGAATACTTCGACCCTGAAGCCAGCGCCTTTGCCGACGGCTCTCGACTCGGCAACGGCGCCTTCCTCTGCCATGCCTGCGTCGGTGCGACGACGCTTCGCCGCATCAAGGGCATGGCTGCTGCCGCCGCAGGTTCCCGCCTCGAGCCGGCGACCGCGTCCCGCTGACCTCCGTCAGCATCGATATCGTTGAGCCTGGGAGGCAATGTCATGAATAGCGAACCCATCCCGAAGGCGCTTGCCCCTCTCGATTCGCAAGGCGCCCAACCCCCGCGCGACTACCCGTCAGAGCCGGTGCGCGCCCAGTGGGTTGTCGATCTCGCTTCGCACCGCGTTGTGCGCCAGGAGACGGGACGTTCGCCGAGGCCGACTCGTGGAGGTGGTGGCGCTTCGTGAGCCCCGTTCCCGCATCGCCGGACACTCCGCCACCTCCCGCACGTCCGTCCCGCGTTGCCATTGAGCGTGTCTCGCCCGAAGTCGACGCGGGACGCTTCGCGGCGAAGCGCATCGCCGGTGATCGTGTGGAAGTCCGGGCCACCATCTTCGCCGATGGCCACGAAGTGCTCGCCGCCGAGGTGCTCTACCGCCACGATGGCGCGGACGCGTGGTTTCGGGCGCCCATGCGGCTGCTCGGCAACGACCGCTGGGCAGGCGCGTTCGATGTCCCGAAGGCCGGCCGAGTTGAGTACACCGTCGAGGCCTGGGTCGACCGGTACGCCACCTGGCTCGAACGCCTGGATAAGCGCCACGCCGCCGGCCAGGACCTGGCTGTCGAGTTCCAGGTTGGCGCCCGCCTGCTCGCCAGCGCGGCCGCGAGCGCAGGCAAGCAGGGATCCTCCGGGTTGCACAACGCAGCCTCGCGGCTCCCCGGCCTCGACCCCGAGACCGGCGTCGCCCTGGCGCACGCCGTTGCGGACGAGGCCTGCCGCTACCAGGACAAAGGCGTGGTTGCGACCTACCCGCGCGTGCTCGCAATGGATGTCGAGCGCGAGCGGGCCGGCTTTGGGGCGTGGTATGAGTTCTTCCCCCGTTCGTTCGGCAAGGATGGTGCGCATGGTTCGTTCGCTGACGCGGCGGAGATGCTCCCATATGTGCGCTCCATGGGTTTCGATGTCGTCTACCTTCCGCCGATCCATCCGATAGGCGTCTCGAACCGCAAGGGGCCAAACAACACCCTGCTGTCCGGGCCGGCGGACCCTGGCAGCCCGTGGGCCATCGGTTCGAGCGAGGGCGGCCACTGCGCCGTCCATCCGGAGCTGGGCACACTCGACGACTTCCGCCGTTTCTGCGTGGAAGCCCAGGACCTCGGGCTCGAGATTGCCCTCGATATTGCTTTCCAGTGCTCGCCCGACCACCCCTGGGTTGCGGAGCATCCCGAGTGGTTCGAGCACCTGCCCGATGGCTCGATTCGGCACGCCGAAAACCCGCCAAAGAAGTACGAAGACATTGTCCCGTTCGACTTTGAGTGCGAGGACTGGGAGGGGCTCTGGGAGGCCCTTCGCGGCGTCGTGACCTTCTGGGCGCGCCAGGGCGTCCGCATCTTCCGCGTCGATAACCCCCACACCAAGCCGTTTCCCTTCTGGGAGTGGCTCATCGCCGCGGTCCGGCGGGAATACCCGGACGCCATCTTCCTCGCCGAGGCGTTCACCCGCCCGGCCGTGCTCCACCACCTGGCCAAGCTCGGCTTCAGCCAGTCCTACAACTACTTCGCCTGGCGTAACACGAGCCAGGAGCTCACCAGCTACGTCAACGAGCTCATGACCGAGCCCGGCGCCGACTACCTTCGTCCCAACTTCTGGCCCAACACGCCTGATATCCTCACCGGCTACCTCCAGTCTGGCGGCCGGCCCGCTTTCATGGTCCGCCTCGTCCTGGCTGCCACGCTTGCCGGGAGCTACGGCATCTACGGCCCCGCCTTCGAACTCTGCGAGGACCGGCCCCGTGAGCCCGGCTCAGAGGAGTATCTCGATTCCGAGAAGTACCAGCTCCGCCAGTGGGACCTCGCCAACCCCTGGAGCCTCCGGGAGTTCATCGCCCGCGTGAACGCAATTCGCCACACCAGCCCGGCGTTCCGCAACCACGCTACCCTTCGTTTTCACCCGGTCGACAATGATCGCCTGCTTTGCTACAGCCGCAGCCTGCCCGATGGCGGTGAGACCGTGGTGGTGGTCGTCAACCTCGACCCGCGTTTCAAGCAGTCCGGGCACCTCGAGTTGGACCCGTCGGTCGTTCGCGTCGAGCCGGGCGGGATGTACCAGGCGCATGATCTGCTCGGGGGAGGCCGCTACCTCTGGCAGGGAAGCCGAAACTACGTTGAACTGGATCCGGCAACTACGCCCGCGCACATCTTCCTGTTGCGGACGGAGCGCCGCACAGAGAAGGAGTTCGAGTACTTCCTGTAGGAGGGATCACCGCTTGAGCAGTCCAACCCGCGCCGCACCCGGTAGCAGCGCCGTGCAGGCGGGCGATCCCCTCTGGTTCAAGGATGCCGTCATCTACGAGCTGCACGTCCGCGCCTTCATGGACGCAGACGGTGATGGCATCGGCGACTTCGCCGGGCTGACCCAGCAACTGGACTACCTTCAGGAGCTGGGCATCACCGCCATCTGGATACTGCCCTTCTACGAGTCCCCGCTCCGCGACGACGGCTACGATATCGCCGACTACCGCAAGATCCATCCTTCATACGGCACCCTTCGCGATTTCAAACGGGTCCTGTCCGAGGCCCACGCCCGCGGCCTTCGCGTGATCACCGAACTCGTCATCAATCACACCAGCGACCAGCACGCCTGGTTCCAGCGTGCCCGCCGGGCGCCGCGCGGCAGCGCCCTCCGCAACTACTACGTCTGGAGCGACACCGCCACCGAGTATGCTGACGCCCGCATCATCTTCAAGGACTTCGAACGCTCGAACTGGGCGTGGGATCCCGTCGCCGGGCAGTACTACTGGCACCGGTTCTATTCGCACCAGCCGGACCTGAACTTCGATAACCCACGCGTCCGCCAGGAGATCCTGGACATCGTCGACTTCTGGCTTGCCATGGGCGTTGACGGCTTCCGCCTCGATGCGGTGCCCTATCTCTTCGAGCGCGAGGGCACCAGCAGCGAAAACCTCCCCGAGACCCATGCGTTCCTGAAGGAACTCCGTGCCCACGTGGATAAGAAGTTCCCGGGCCGCATGCTCCTCGCCGAAGCCAACCAGTGGCCAGAGGATGCCGCCCGCTATTTCGGCGACGGCGACGAGTGCCACATGGCATACCACTTCCCCCTTATGCCCCGCCTCTTCATGGCCGTCCGCATGGAGGACCGCTTCCCCATCACCGAAATCCTCGACCAGACGCCCGAGATTCCCGAGAACGCGCAGTGGGCGCTCTTCCTGCGGAACCACGACGAACTCACGCTCGAAATGGTGACCGATGAAGAGCGTGACTACATGTACCGCGTCTACGCTGGCGAGGACCGCGCGCGCATCAACCTCGGCATTCGCCGCCGCCTGGCGCCCCTCCTCGGCCACAACCGCCGTCTCATCGAACTCATGAACGCCCTCCTGCTCTCGATGAAGGGCACACCGGTCATCTACTACGGTGACGAGCTTGGCATGGGCGACAATATCTACCTGGGTGACCGCGACAGCGTCCGCACCCCCATGCAATGGAGCGCCGACCGCAACGCCGGCTTTTCCCGCGCGAATCCCCAGCGCCTCTACCTCCCGGTCATCATCGACCCCGAGTACCACTACGAATCCATCAACGTCGATGCGCAGCAGGGCAACCCGTCGCTCCTGCTCTGGTGGATGCGCAGGCTCATCGCTCTCCGGACCCGCTACCGTGCGTTCAGCCGCGGCTCCATGATCTTCGTCGATTCCGACAATCGCCGCGTGCTCGCCTTTCTGCGCGAGTTCGAGGGCGAACGCATCCTCGTTGTCGCGAACTTGTCCCGCTTTACCCAGGCCGTCAACCTGAACTTCAGCGTGTGCGCCGGGTACACCCCCGTGGAAATGTTCGGTCACACCCACTTTCCGCCGGTGACGCACGAGCCCTACTTTCTCTCGCTCGGCCCCCACGCCTTCTACTGGTTCGTGCTCGAACCGGCCGTCGGCCATGCCCAATCCGAACCCGGTCAGGTCGCCCGGCTCACCGTCGACCGCGACTGGCACGAGCTGCTCAACGGACGCCGCCGATCGCTTGAGGGCGTCCTGGCCGCCTACCTGCCCGGCCGGCGCTGGTTTGGCGCGAAGTCGCGTACGGCGCGCCGCTTCGCCATCATCGATGCCATCTCGTTTCGCCCGCGGAACGCGCCCCAGTCCGCCTACGTCCTCGTGGGGGTCGAATACGACCAGGGCGAGCCCGAACGCTACGCCATCCTTCTCGCGGCGGTGACCGCCGAAAGGGCCGCCCAGGTCGAGCGCACCGTCCCCTGGGCGCTCATTACCACGATCGATGACCGCGACGGGAACACGCTCTACCTCATCGACGGACTGGCGCTGCCCGAACTGGATTCCGCGCTCATCGACGCCTTCCGGACACGCGCCAGGCTCACCAGTTCCCGCGGGACCCTCGCGTTCGCGGTCGAACCCGGCTTTCGCGACCGCCGCGAGTCGGACGAGCCTCCAGCGGCCGTGCATCGCGGCGAGCAAAGCAACACGTCCGTCATGTTTCCCGGCCGCCTGGTCCTCAAGTTCATCCGCCGCACCGAACCCGGTGTGCATCCCCAGATCGAGATGCAGCGCTTCCTCCAGCGCAGCCCGGTCGCGGCATCCGTCCCTCGCCTCGCCGGGTCCCTCACCTACTCCGCACCGGACCAAAAGGCCACTGTTGCCGGCATCCTTGAGGAGATGGTGACCGCCCAATACGACGCCTGGACGTTCGCGGTCGACGAGCTCGGCCTCGTGCTCGAAGAAGTCGCCGCTGCTCGCATCGAGCCACCAGCTCTCCCCCGGCGCACCCACCCCATGGATGCCCCCCCGACGCCGCCAGCCCTGCGCGAAGCTGCCGGGTCCTGGCTCGAATTCGCTCGCGCGCTCGGACAGCGCACCGGAGACCTCCACGCAGCCCTCGCCTCGAACCGGGACGACCCGGCATTCGCCCCAGAACGCTACACACCTTTCTACCAGCGCGCGCTCGCCCAGGCATTCCGGACGCAAGCCCGCGATGCTTTCCGCCTGCTTCGGGGTGCTCTTTCGAGCCTCGATGAACCCACCCGCGAACACGCCGAGGCGGTGCTCGCCAGCGAGGACGTGATCCTCAACCGTCTTCAGGCGATCACCGACCGCCCGCTCTCGAGCAGTCGAATCCGTTGTCACGGCGACCTCCACCTCGGGCAGGTGCTGATTGCCGGCCGCGAGCCCGTGTTTATCGACTTCGAGGGCGAGCCCGCACGCTCCCTCGGCGAGCGGCGCACGAAACGGTCTCCGCTGCGCGACGTCGCCGGCATGCTCCGCTCGATCCATTACGCCAGCCGCCATGCGCTTCGCGAGTTGGTCGAATCCCAGGCCGCCGGCTCCGGTACCGACCTCGATGCCTGGGCCCGGGCGTGGTCTCTCTGGACGGCCTCCGAGTACCTCGCCGGCTATGCGGAGATTGCCACGGAAGCGGGCCTGCTTACCGTGGATGGCGGCGAACACCGCTTTTTGCTGGATAGCTTCACGCTCGACAAAGCACTCTACGAACTGCGATACGAGATCGACAACCGGCCGGCCTGGGTCGATATCCCGCTCCTGGGCATTCTCGAACTCATCGATATTGCCGTCGACGACTGACCGCCACTCCTGGAGGTGACCATGCCCGCCAAACGAACCCCGGCAGCTCCTCGCTCGCTCCTGAGCTCCGACGACCTCTACCTCTTCAACGAGGGCACCCACACACGACTCTATAACCACCTGGGCGCACACCTCGCCGAGCAGGAGGGCGAGGCCGGGGTGGCCTTCGCCGTCTGGGCCCCGAATGCCCGGTCGGTAAGCGTCGTCGGCGACTTCAACGACTGGGATGGAGCCGCCAGTCCGCTCGCCAACCTCCAAAGCTCCGGGATCTGGGAAGGCTTCGTCCCGGGCGCTGCCGAAGGTCACCGCTACAAGTTCGCCATCAAGAGCAACCTCGGCGGCGAATCGCTTCGGGCCGACCCGTTCGCCTTCCGCTCCGAGGACGCGCCGGCCACTGCCTCCATCATCCACGACCTCGCCTACGAATGGGGTGACAGCGACTGGATGGCGAACCGGGCGGCCCACAACCGCCACGACGGCCCGATTTCCATCTACGAGATGCACATCGGCTCATGGATGCGCTCCCCGGATGAAGACAGCCGCCCACTCGCGTACCGGGAGCTCGCCCCGAAACTCGCCCGGTACCTGGTCGACCACGGATTCACCCATGTCGAGTTTCTCCCGGTCATGGAACACCCCTTCTACGGATCCTGGGGTTACCAGACTACCGGCTACTTCGCCGTCACCGGCCGCTTCGGGACACCCCAGGACTTCATGTACCTGGTCGATGTCCTCCATCAGCACGGCATCGGGGTCATCCTCGACTGGGTACCCTCGCACTTCCCCTCCGACGAGTTTGCCCTCGCCCACTTCGATGGCTCCCACCTGTTCGAACACGCCGACCCGCGCCGCGGCTACCACCCCGACTGGGGCAGCCTGATCTTCAACTACGGCCGCCACGAGGTGCGCTCGTTCCTGCTTTCTAGCGGCCTCTTCTGGCTCGAGGTCTTCCATGCCGACGGCCTCCGCGTCGATGCCGTCGCGTCGATGCTCTACCTCGACTACTCGCGCAAGGCCGGGGAATGGCTGCCCAACGCCTACGGCGGCCGTGAAGACCTGGACGCCATCGGCTTCCTCCGCCAGCTGAACGAAGCCGCTTATGCCTTCGACCCCGGCATCCAGATGTTCGCCGAGGAATCGACGGCATGGCCCGGCGTGTCGCGGCCCACCTACATGGGGGGCCTTGGCTTCGGCTTCAAATGGGACATGGGCTGGATGCACGACACCCTCAAGTACATGGCGCAGGACCCCGTCCACCGGAAGTACCACCACAATCTGCTCACCTTCCGCGCGCTTTACGGATTCACCGAGAACTTCGTGCTCGCCCTCTCCCACGACGAGGTGGTTCACGGCAAAGGCTCCCTCCTTGGCAAAATGCCCGGCGACGACTGGCAGAAGTTCGCCAATCTCCGCGCGCTCCTTGCCTACATGTGGTGCCTCCCCGGCAAGAAACTCCTCTTCATGGGGACCGAGTTCGGCCAGTGGGGCGAGTGGAACCATGAGTCCAGTCTCGACTGGCACCTGGCGGAGTTCGAGCGCCACAACGGTCTCCAGCGCCTCACCGGCGACCTCAACGCGCTCTATCGCGGCACGCCGGCGCTCCACAAGACCGACTGTGACCCGGCCGGCTTCGAGTGGATCGACTGCAACGACGGCAACCAGAGCACCCTCTCGTTCGTCCGCCGCACCGCCGATAACCGCCAGGTGCTCGCAATTGTCTGCAACTTCACCCCGGTGCCTCGCCCGAACTTCCGTGTCGGGGTGCCCCTCCCGGGCCACTGGCGCGAGGTGCTGAACACGGATGCAGCGATCTATGGCGGCAGTGGGCAAGGCAACCTCGGCGGCGTCGACACCGTCCCGATCCCCTCGCACGACGAGCCGCAGTCGCTCCTGGTCACGCTGCCGCCCCTCGCGGTGGTGGTGTTCGAGGCTGACATTCCATCTGCCTGAAGCCCGGTCAGGCCGGGCGGCTGCCGATGATGTCGTCCTCAACCAGCCGCCGGAGTTCATCTGTGCCCAGCCCCATCGCGGTGAGGACCTCCGCTGTGTGCTCGCCAAGGGTTGGCGCCGGTCCCGATGCTCCGGCCCGCCCGCCCTCGCCACGGATTGGCAGCCCGGGGTACAGGTGGAAGCCGACGTGCGCCCGCTCCTCGCCCTCCCAGAACCCGGACTCGACCAGTGGCTCCAGTGAGAGGATTTCGCCCTCGGTGAGCACCGGCGAGGCAACCACGCCCACCGCAAGGCAGGCGTCGACAATCTCGTTGCGGTTCCACGCCCGCGTCCACCCTGCCAGTTGCCGCTCCAGTTCATCCTCGTGCGCTTCTCGCGTCGGCGACGAAGCCAGAGCCTCATCCGTCGCCCATGGCTCGCCGATGAGCCCGGCGAGCGCCGCCCACTCCGCGTCTGAGTTCACCTCGATGACCACCCACTCCTCGTCGCGGCAGGGGAACGCCCCCGA
>CAUJEQ010000123.1 GCA_963169135.1 Chloroflexota bacterium | reverse complement strand
AGGCGGCGGTAGAGCGTCGGCAGGCGGCTTGGCAGGGCTTCGATATCCGCGACCACCTCGTAGCCCATGTCGGCGCACATGGTCTTCAGGTAGTCGTGACCGGCCCGGTCAACCGTCAGCGCGAACGGCGTGATGCCGTCGTGCTTAGCCTCGTTGAGCGCCTGCTTGGTGTCGTGGATGGCGTATTCCTTCTCGGTCCTGTCGCGCCCGTAGCCGTGGTCCTGGGGGCGGCCGTCGCTCAACAGGAAGAGGATCTTCACTTTGGCGTCGGTCAGGTTGAGCTTGTGCGTGGCATGGCGGATTGCCGGCCCCATGCGAGTCGACCGGATCGGCGTGATCTTGTCGAGCCGGTTCTTGATCTTCTGGTTCAGGGTCTCGTCGAAGTCCTTGATGACGAAGAACTCGACGTTATCGCGTCCGTAGCCGCTGAAGCCGTAGATGCCGTACTGGTCACCGATGGTCTCCAGTGCGGTCATCAGGAGCACGGTCGACTCTTTCTCGAGGTCGATGATGCGCTTGGGCGGGGCGGTGAGTTCCTGGCGGCGCTTGGAGACCCACCAGCTGAGGTACTTTCGCGGGTCATCGTCGTAGTCGTCATCGTCGTATCGCTTTTCGCGCTTGTTGATCTCTTCGTCGGTGCTGGCCGACATGTCGATGAGGAACGCGACGGCGACGTCGCGCTCGATCTTGTTGCGCCGCCAGTAGATCTTCTCGTTCGGGTTGGCGCCGATGCGCTTCTCGACCATCCACTCGATGGCGGCGTCGAGGTCGAAGTCCTCCCCGTCCGGCAGCCGCTTGAGCTTGCGGAACATCTCGGGCTTCATCAGTTCGAACTGCTTGCGCGTCTGGGTCACGAGGCCAGCGTGCTCGCGGAGGGCGTTCTCGTAGAAGTTCTCCTCGCCCTCTTCCAGCTTGGACTCTTTCACGGCGCACCAGCGCGGCTTGTAGTCCTGGGCCCGGAAATCCCACTCGTCGTAGTAGTAGATGGTGACGATCGGGATGAGGGGCTCTTCGCCCTCGCCAGAACCTGTCGAGTTGTCGCTGGTGGGCTCGCCGGAATCGCCCTTTTCAGATGAGGGCGTGCCGGCTTCCTTCATGAGGTTAGACATGAACTGGCCGGTGGAGGCATCCAGGTCGCCTTCGGACATAGCGTCGAGGTCTATCTCCACGCTCTTGGCCAGGAGCTCAGCGAGCTGCTCGGGCGTGAGCGGAACGGGTGATTGTTCGCCCGCGTCTCCGCCCTGGGCGTTTTCCTTGAGCTTCATCAGGAGGTCGACCAGTTCGGGCTTGAAATCGCCGCGGAAGTCGATCTCCTGGGGGCTCTCATAGTCCTCATCGCCTTCGCCGGCTTCGACGCCACCCATGGTCATCTGACCGCCCTCGCCGCCCTGTTCGCCGCCGCCCTCCATCGGCATTGCCTGGCCGGCCTCCATTGGCGCGACCGAACCCCACTGGTCATCCGCGAGTTGCTCGAAGACGTTGGGGATGCTCATGGCGACTTCGTAGAGGGCGAGGGTCGCCTCGGCGGCATCCTCGACGATGGCCTGTTCTACCTGGAGGGCGTTCAGCAGGCCGAGCGCGCGGCTCATCGGCTCCTCGCGTTGACGCGGCCACATGATGGCGTCAGCGCCATCCAGGCTGGCCCTGACGAGGTTCTCGACGAAGGCGTTGCGGAGGGGCATCTGGCGCACGTCGGGCCGCTTTGCCAGCTCTTCCTGCTGCATGCGGAGCATCGGGCGGCGGATACCGCCGTAGTCGCGCTTCACGCGGGAGTCGACGCGCGAGTCCTCGGCGATGGTGAACAGGTCGCTCGCGAGCTGGCGCTCGGGGAACAGGTCGAAAAACGCCTCCATGTCGGTTGCCGGGTGCCGCTCGGGGTCGACGAGCGCCGTCCGCCGGAGGGGGAACACGGTGCCAGTCCGGGCAAATTCGAAGTCGAAGCTGCCGAACTCGATGTGCGCCGCCTGGTGGGTTGCAAAGACCTTGATCGCGGCAAAGTTCTCGTCTTTTTCGTGGAAGCGTTCCATCAGTTCCGGCAAGAAGATCGTGCTGCCGTCGGTGCTCGCCCGGTGTTCGTTCACCCAGCCTATGCCCTTCTCGGCGAGGGACTCTGTCGTTTGGATGCTGACGTTCGTGCCGGTCAGCGCCTTGCAGTAGAGGCGCAGGATCTCGCCGACCTTCGACAATTCGATCCTGGCGGAAAGATTTTCAAGGACGTCCTCGCCGCGGGTGGACTGGAGCCGGAAGTAGGCTTCGCCCCCTTCGTGGCTGGCCTGGAGAATTCTCATGCCGGCGTTGTGCCAGGGCTCGAGCTCATCGATGCGAATGCGCTGAAGGACGGTCGGGACCGCCGCGATGAAGTCCATTGCTGCGTAGGCCGAATACGGTGCGAGCTGCTCGGCGAGCTCGATGACCTTGAAGTGGTCGTCGCCTTCGAGCTCGTCCAGAGCAGCGGTGGCTTCCTCGAAGTACTGGAACGCGCTCCGGTTGTGGCCGCGAGCCACCTGCGCGGCCAGCAGGAGGAAGCGCTCGCGCAGGGGCGAGTGCACTTTGTGGAGCAGAGGCGCGCCGCGCTCGAAGTAAAGCCTGGAATCGGCCCAACTGGACTGGGCGAGTTCGACGGCGAAGGCGATGAACGGGAGGCGATCGTCCTCATCGAGCTTCTTCAGGACACCGGGCGCGGTGGCCAGGCAGGCGGCGGCCAGTTCGTAGCTGTGGCGGGCAAGCTCATCGACGAAGAGCACCAGGCGCGCCGTCTGGCCGATCCGGAGGACATCGAACACAGTCGGACCGAGGTCGAAGAACTGCGCTGCGAGCGACGAGCTCTTCCAGTTGCCCTTGTAGAGCCTGC
Source organism: Chloroflexota bacterium (assembly GCA_963169135.1). Taxonomy (GTDB): domain Bacteria; phylum Chloroflexota; class Dehalococcoidia; order Tepidiformales; family Tepidiformaceae; genus Amarobacter. The sequence continues at coordinate 10,869 of CAUJEQ010000123.1, read as the reverse complement.
GGCCGAGGTCGGCCCACTGGCGAACGTGCGAAGGGCCAACCACCGCCATGGTTTCAGGGGCGGAACGGAGGAACGAGACGGCGAGAGGCGCGGACTCGCCCGCCATCTGGATGGCTTCGCGGCCCAGGGTTTCGACTGCGTCCCAGGTGGCGCCTTCCGGAAGGTTGGTGCCGGCCTTGAAATACTCGACCGCGGCTTCCCATGAGCGAAGGCTGAGCGCGGTGAGCTCGACACCGGTCTCAGCCCAGGACTGCAGCTGGGACGGGGTCAGGCGGGGAGCCAGCGCGCGCAGGGCGGCCTCGTAGTGCTGTTCCAGCGGCGCGGGGAAGCCGGACAGGCGTTCGTGATGGCGGGCCAGGAGTTCACCGACAATCGACATAGGTTGCGGCTCGTTTCATCCTCATCGTCGCCTCCGCGATCGAGGCGCTCCATGAGCGTGCGCATATCGGGCCGGGCGCGTTGGCGCGGCTCGTCATTGCTCTCCGGAGTGCCTCACGAAGTTGCGGGTTGGATCCTTGTAATCGTAGAAGATCACCTCGTCCGCTGTCGTGTCCCAGACCGCGCACGAGAGCTGGAAGTCGTTCCGGTGGTCGCGAGGGTCGCCCGCGGATCCGGGGTTGATAACGAGCACGCGGCCAAAACGTTGTGCCATCTTGTAGTGGGTGTGACCCACGATGAGCGTGTCGCAGTCGAGGTCGGCTGCGCGGCCCCACACCGATTCGTGAGGGTAGTGGTAGTCCTTCCACGGCTCCCATGGGGACCCGTGAGTCATCACAACTTTCCTCCCGTCGACGACCTCCTCGAGGCGGTACGGCTGCTGGCGCAGCCAACCCACCAACTCGGCGTCGACTTTCGGAGACGACAACGCCCGGATGCCATCGCTACCGAGGATCGTCTCCTCGTGATTCCCGAGGATCACGCGGGCTCCGAGTTGGCGGAGCCGGCTGACCACCTCGTTTGACCAGCGAAACTGAAAGACGCTGTCACCTGCGCACCAGAGCTGGTCAATCTCGCCCATCCGTACCAGAGCCTCTTCGAGACCCTGGAGGTTGCAGTGGATGTCGGAGACGATGCCAAGGCGCACGGCTATTCGAAGATCGAGGTGACAACCTCTTCGATGCTGCGCTGCACCTCCTGATCGTCGGTGAGCGCCCAGGTGACGGCGACCTGGCAGGCGCGGCGAGCCGGCACACCATTGGCGACCAGCTTGCCCGCGTAGATGAGCAGCCGAGTGCTCACCCCTTCGCCGAGGCCGTGTTCCTTCAGGTTGCGCACCTTCTCGCCGAGACGGGCGAGGTCGAGTGCGGCCTCGCGGCTGCATCCGGCCTCGTGCTGAATGATTTCGCATTCGAGGTCGCGGGGAGGGTAGTCGAACTCGATGGCGATGAACCTCTGGCGTGTCGAATGCTTCAAGTCCTTCAGCGCGCTCTGGTAACCCGGGTTGTACGAGATGACCAGGAGGAACCCGTCGGCCGCTTCGATCACCTGGCCGAGCTTCTCGATGGGCAGCAGGCGGCGGTAGTCGGTGAGCGGGTGGATGAGGACGGTTGTGTCCTTGCGGGCCTCAACGACTTCGTCGAGGTAGCAGATGGCGCCAACCTTCACGGCGCGGGTCAGCGGGCCATCGACCCAGTGCGTGCCATCGGTATCGAGCAGGTAGCGGCCCACAAGGTCGCTGGCGGTCAGGTCCTCGTGGCAGGCTACGGTGATGAGCGGCATCCGGTGCTCGGCTTCTTTGCCGGTGCGACTGGAGACCTTCATCATCGGCCGGCCCAGCTTGTAGGCCATGTATTCGACGAAGCGGGTCTTGCCCGCGCCGGTCGGCCCCTTCAGCAACACCGGGATGCGCTGGGCATAGGCGGTCTCGAAGAGCTGAACCTCGTCGCCAATCGGGAGGTAGTAGGGCTCATCGTGCACCGCGTATTCCTCGACGGCGTAGATGGTTGAGTTGCCCATGTCAGTCTGTGTGGTCAATTCGTGTTACCTCCCGGCTGCGCTCTGCAGCCGCCCCTGAAGTTGGTTCCAGGCCTCCTGGATGCGAGCGTCGAGCTCCTCCAGGGTCCCGTTGTTCTCGATGACGATGTCGGCGCGGGCCGCCCGCTCGGCGTTGGAGAGTTGCGAGTTGATGCGGGCGCGGGCAGCATCCGGTTCGAGGCCGTTGCGCGAACCGAGTCGTTCGACCGCAAGGTCCGGCTCGACGACCACAACCCAGATTTCGTCGGCCAGGTCTTCCCAGCCAGCCTCGAAGAGGACAGCGGCTTCGAGGACGGCAACCGAATTGCCGCCGGCCTCGTACTCGGAAAGCGCCTCGCTCGCGAGTCTGCGGATACCGGGCCAGACAATGTCCGTGAGGCGTTTCAACTCATCGGGCCGACCGAAGACCTTACCGCCGAGCACCTTGCGGTCGATGGTCCCATCGGCGGCGACCAGTTCGGGGCCGAACGCGCGGACGACTGCCTCGAACGTGTCTGTCCCGGGATCGTAGGTCCGATGCCCGAGGATGTCCGCGTCGATGACCGGGACCCCGTGATCATGGAAAAACCGGGTCACGGTGGATTTTCCGCTGGCGATACCACCCGTCAGCCCTATGACATGCACACGAGACTCCGGAACATTCGTTTGTGGAACGTTAAGTGTATCCCCGCTCGGCGAGGGGCGGCAAACGAGCTGCATTCAGCGCGCATTGGCACCCACGATGCGCACGCGTGAACGCGGCGCCGTCCTTTCGCAGGTTGGGCAGTGATAGATCACGTTCACTCCGTGGCCGCACTGGTTGTCCACAAGGGCGAGATCGCTCTCCGCGAATTGCTCGCCCCAGTTCGCCAGGGCGCCAACGACCACACCGAGGCGATGGCCCTTCGCAGTCAGGACGTACTCCGACCGCGGAGGATGTTCGCTGTAGGCGCGCCGCACGACGACTCCGGCAGCCTCAAGGGCCTTGAGACGGTGCGAGAGGATCGCCGGCGGGATCCCTTCGATTGAGGCGCGCAACTCCGAGAATCGGAGGCGGCCCCGCAACAAGTCGCGCACAACGAGCAAGGTCCAGCGGTCACCCACGAGATCGAGGGTAGCGGCTACGGGACAACGGACACTGCGCTGGATCATCTGTACCTCCTCGATTCGTTGCGATATGCTACTCACGCGGGGAGTACAGTTCAATATCTGAACTGACTACGCACGGCGAATCTACCTCGCGCCGTAGGAGGCCGGTATGCTCGCCAGCACCCGCCGCACTCTCGATCTCGTATTCAACGACGTGCTGCCCGACGAAGCCGCTGCGCTCGCGCTCTCTACGGAGACCGCCCTGCCGTCGTTGCTGGATGCTGCCGCTCAGCTCCGCGACCGTGGCCACCGAAACGTCATTTCGTATTCGAAGAAGGTGTTTATCCCGCTGACGCACCTCTGCAGAGACGTGTGCCACTACTGCACGTTTGCCAGGCCCCCGGTGCCCGGTCAGCGCGCATACATGACTCCCGGCGAAGTGCTCGAAGTCGCCCGGGCGGGCGCGGCCGCCGGCTGTAAGGAAGCCCTGTTCACGCTCGGCGACAAGCCGGAACTCCGCTACAAGGCCGCCCGCCGCGAGCTCCACGAGATGGGGTACCCCACGACCATCGCCTACCTGGCCGCGATGGCGGAACTCGTCCATCGCGAGACCGGGCTGCTTCCCCATGCCAACCCCGGCGTGATGACGCGAGATGAGATCGCGGCGTTGCGCGAGGTGACCATTTCCCAGGGCATCATGCTCGAAAGCGTGTCTGACCGGCTCAGCCAGAAGGGCCAGGTGCACTACGGATCGCCCGACAAGCACCCCGCCCCGCGGCTCCAAACGATCCGCGACGCTGGCGAGCTGCAGGTGCCGTTCACCTCCGGCGTCCTGATCGGCATCGGAGAGACGCGCCGCGAGCGTGTCGAGTCGTTCCTCGCGCTCCGCGAACTCCACGAAGAGTTCGGGCACATCCAGGAGATCATCGTCCAGAACTTCCGGGCCAAGCCCGGAACGAAGATGGCGAACGCCCCGGAACCCGACCTCGACGACCTGCTCTGGACGATCGCCGCCGCCCGCATCGTGTTCGGGCCAGAGATGAACATCCAGGCGCCGCCCAACCTGAGTTATGACGAGTATCCACGACTGGTGGCCGCCGGGTTGAACGACTGGGGTGGCGTCTCGCCCGTGACGCCGGACCATGTCAACCCCGAGGCGCCATGGCCGCACCTGGAAGCCCTGCGCGAGCGAACCGCCGAGTGCGGAAAGGTGCTGACTGAACGGCTCGCTGTCTACCCCGCGTACGCTCTGGATGGCGGCCGCTGGCAGACGCCCGCTATGGCGACCGCGGTCATCCGGGCGATTGACGGCGATGGGTTCGCACGGGTCGACGACTGGTCGCCGGGCGACGCCGAAACGCCGCCACCGGCGCCCGACATCCCCCGGAAGCTTGCCGCGGACCGGGAGGTCGATACGTCGACCCCGGATGTCCGGGAGATACTCGCCCGGGCGGACGCCGGGGAGGAACTGCTGCCGGCCGACCTGGTACGCCTGTTCCAGGCGCGGGGAGACGACTACCACCTGGTCTGCGAGGCGGCCGATCGGCTACGCAAGCGCGTGAACGGCGACACCGTCTCGTACGTTGTGAACCGGAACATCAACTACACCAACATCTGCTACTTCCGCTGCCAGTTCTGCGCGTTCGCCAAGGGAAAGATGAGCGAGAGCCTGCGCGGCACCCCGTATGACCTGGGGATGGACGAAGTCGTACGCCGGTCTGAGGAGGCGTGGGAGCGCGGGGCGACGGAAGTCTGCATGCAGGGAGGCATCCATCCGGAGTACACCGGTGAGACCTACCTGAACATCCTTCGCGCAGTGAAGACGGCGCTGCCGGACATGCACATCCACGCGTTCTCGCCACTGGAAGTGAGCCAGGGCGCGGAAACGCTGGGTATTTCCGTGCCAGAGTTCCTGCGGCGCCTGAAGGACGCCGGCCTGGGCACCCTCCCCGGCACGGCCGCGGAGGTGCTCGACGATGAAGTCCGCGTGACGCTGTGCCCCGACAAGCTGACCACCCAGGAGTGGCTGGACGTGGTGGAAGCCGCGCATCGCACCGGATTCCGGACCACCTCGACCATCATGTATGGCCACATCGATGGGCCGCTGAACTGGGCCCGCCATTTGGTCGCCCTGCGCGACCTCCAGAAGCGCACGGGCGGCATCACGGAGTTCGTGCCACTGCCCTTTGTGCACATGGAGGCTCCTATCTACCTCAAAGGGAAGGCGCGTCGCGGCCCGGCCTTCCGCGAAGCGGTGCTGATGCACGCGGTCGCGCGGCTGGCGCTCCACCCGCACATCACGAACATCCAGGTCTCCTGGGTGAAGATGGGCGTGGAAGGGGTAAAGGCGTGCCTGGACGCCGGTGTGAACGACATGGGCGGGACGCTCATGAATGAGAGCATCTCGCGCGCCGCTGGAGCGACGTTCGGCCAAGAACTGCCGCCCGAAGAGATGGAGCGCACCATCCGCTCCATGGGAAGGACGCCAAGGCAACGCGCGACGACCTACGGACCGGCACCGGAAGAGCGGCTGATCGCGTCATTCAACGCCGCCCCACTCAGTCCGCTCGTGCTGACTCCGGCGAAGAAATACGAACGCAAACGGCAGGAGATTCCTGCGTAACACACTGACGTACGGTGGCCACGGGGTGTAAGCTTCCGCGATTCTCATGGAGCGGAGGCCGACAAGACCGTGAACGGAAACGGTACGTCGCCGCACCCACGGCTTATTAACCTGGTCCTCGCGCAGGGCATCTCGGCGAGCGGGGACGCCTTCCTGCTGACCGCCGCCTCGATAGCGGTCTATCGCGAGACTGACTCCACAACGGCCGTCAGCCTCCTGCTTGGCCTGGCCGCGCTGCCGACTGTCCTCCTCGGGCCCCTCGCCGGCACTTTCGCCGACTGGTATTCGCGGCGCCGGATCATGGTGGGCGTCGACATCGCAAGTGCGGCGGCCTGCCTTGCCGTGCTGGCGACCGTCGCGATGCTCCCGCTCTCCGTGGCGGTCTTCGTGGCAGTGGGAGCCGTGTACACGCTCTCGACCTTCTACCGGCCGGCCGCGCAAGCGCTGCTACCCACACTCTCGGGGCAGCAGCAGTTGGGGCGGGCGAACAGCGGCCTCCGCCTCGCGACGAGCCTGGCCAACATCCTCGGGCCGGCCGCAGCCGGGCTGCTGGTGGACCGGGGCGGCTTCGAACTGGTGCTGGCCATCGATGCCGCGACCTTCCTCATCTCCGCGCTGCTGGTGCTGGCGATCACGAACGTGCCCGGCCGGGCTGCGGATGGAGCCCACCATTCGGCGTTCGCCGATGCGCTGGATGGATTGAACTATGCGCGGCGCAACCGGAACATCCGCGTCGTTATCGCTGCCATAGGGGTCACCCTGCTGGTCGGGACCATCGTGAACGCAGGGACGCTCCCGCTGGTCTCGAGGGCGCTGGGCCTGCCGGAATCGCGCTACGGAGTGCTGCTCGCGATCGAAGGGGCGGGGGCGATGGGCCTCGCGATCGTTTTCCTGTACCTGGGTCCCCGGATCCGGCTGCTCAGTACGGGTGCAGGGGCGCTCATTGCGGTCGGCGGGTCGACGATGGCGCTGGGCACAGCACCGAACTTCGCGGCGGCCGCCGCGGCGATAGCAGCGCAGGGCATGAGCGTTGTTGCTCTGCAGGTGGCGTTCGCGAGCTATCTCCAACAGCAGACCATCGATGCCTTCCGCGGGCGCGTGATGGCACTGACGTCGATGGTCGCCTCCCTGGCGAGCATCTCCGGGTTCGCCGTGGCAGGCCCCCTGGTGGACTCCATCGGGGTCAGGCAGGCATTTACCCTGGCGGGCGCGCTGATCTGCGCCACCTCGATCCCTGTCCTGTCCCTGGTCTGGTCGGTCGCACGCGCCGCGCGGCCTGAGAGTGCCGGAGAGGCCTGACAGCAATCCGGCACTCGGGTAGATTCACCCGTACCCACCACAGGAGTGCCCATGGACGCACTGGAAGGACTCACGGTCCTCGATTTCACGAGCCATTTGGCCGGACCGTACTGCACCAAGCTGCTTGCCGACATGGGAGCTCGCGTCATCAAAGTCGAACGGCCGGGCGGCGACCCTGCCCGCGCGCTGCAACCGTTCCTTGGCGACGAGCCCGGTCCAGACCGGGGGGCGACCTGGCACTACCTGAACACAAACAAAGAGTCGGTGGTGGTCGACCTGACGAAGCCGGCCGCCGGTGGCCTGGTGCGGCGGCTCATGGCCGGCGCCCAGCTCGCCGTTACGTCCAGCGCACCGCGTGTCGAACAGGAACTCGGGATCGACTACGCGAGGCTTTCGTCTTACGCGGACATCCCGGTGGTCTCCATCACCAACTTCGGCCACGACGGCCCCTACCGCGACTACCGGCTGTCGGACACCGTGCTCTATGCAATGGGCGCCGAGATGTACAGCCACGGACTTGCCCACCGCGAACCACTTAAGCTCGGTGGTACCGCGGCGCTATTGCAGGGCGGGGCGATGGCAGCGGTGGCGGCGATGGGCGCCATCACCGCCTACGAGGTACACGGTGTGGGGCAACTTGTGGACGTGTCCCTGTTCACTGTGCAGATCAGCAACATCGACCGCCGGAGCTCGAGCATCCTTGCCTACCGCTTCAGCGGGCGTGTTCAGCAGCGGCCCCAGGGCGCCGGAGGACTCGCGGGCGGCGTGTACCCCGTCGCAGACGGCTACGTTGAGGTGACCGCTACAGCGGGTAACTACTGGCGGCGGTTCGTCGACATGATTGGCGACGACGCCCTGCGCGACCCCAGGTGGGAGAACCCGATGACAGCGATGGACCCGGCGGCGAAGGAAGAGGCCGACGGGATCGTCTACCCGTGGATGCTCTCGCGTACGAGAGCCGAGGTGTGGGACGAGGCCCGGAAGGCCCGCGCCATGGTCGCACCCATCTATGACGGCGCGGACCTGTTCGGCGATGAGAACTTCCGTGCGCGAGGGCTGTGGACCGAGATTGAGCACCCCGAGATCGGCAAACAGCCGATGCTGGGCAGGCCGTACATCTTCGAGAAGACTCCGTGGCGCATCCGCTCGGCTGCGCCGTCACTCGGCCAGCACACGGATGCCGTGCTCGGCGAGATCGGCTGTTCGACCGGGGAGATTGGCCGGCTGCGCGCCGAGAGGGTGGTGGCGTGAACGAGTACCTGCCGCTCAAAGGGATCCGCATCTGCGACTTCACCGCCGTCTGGGCCGGCCAGACAGCAACCATGTACCTGGCCGATATGGGTGCAGAGTGCATCAAGGTGGAGAACCCATTCATCTGGAACCCGATGACGCGGGCCGCTTCGCCCCGGATCAACGCGATGGTGGCGGCGATCCTGCCCCCGTGGATCGCCGGCCATCCGCCCGAACCCGGACCGCGCCCCTGGAACAACAGCCCCGCCTTCATCCAGGTGCTGCGCAACAAGAAGTCGTTCACGGTCGACAGCCGCCGCCCCGAGGGCCTGGAGATCGTGAAGCAGATCATCCGGAGCAGCGACGTCATCGCCGAGAACCTGGCGCTCGGGACGCTCGAAAAGCTGGGACTCAGCGACGAGGCGATCCGCCGCGAACGGCCGGACATCATCATCTTGCACATGCCAGCCTTCGGCCGGACCGGCGCCTACGTCGAGGGGCGCGGCTATGGTGCTCACATCGACAGCGTCGCGGGCTCGACTATCCTCCGCGGGTACCGCGATAGTTCGCCCTCTGACAACGCCGGCATTTTCGCCGGCGACTACTGGGGCGGCATGCACGGCGCGTTTGCCCTGATGGCGGCGTTGCGGCACCGGCGTCGGACGGGCGAGGGGCAGGTCATCGAGATGGCGCAGGTCGAATCGTCCGCGCACATGTTCCCCCAGGCCGCCCTCGACGCCGCCTGGAACGGACGCGCTCACCGTTCGGTCGGCAATCGGAGCATCGAAGGGTTCGTGCCGAACGGTGTGTTCCCCACGGCCGGGACAGACCGCTGGATCGCCATCAGCTGCCGATCGGACCAGGAGTGGCGCGCACTGGTGGAGTTCCTGGGCAATCCAGCGTGGGCCGCATCCCCCGCCATGGCTACGGCCACAGGCAGAGCCGAGAACGAGGACGCCATCGAGGAACGCATCGCGCAGTGGACCGCCACTCGCGAGCGGGACGAGCTCTTCCACGCGCTGCAGGCCGCCGGCGTGACCGCGGGGCCCGTGCTGCACGCTGGCGAGGCGGCGGAGGACCCGCACCTCGCGGCAACCGAAACCTGGAAGCGGCTCTCTGCAACTGAGGACTACCCGGAGGTCGACTGGCTGCGGCCGGCCTATCGCTTCACCAAGTCGGATATCGACCTGCGCACGCCCCCCTGCCTCTTCGGCGAGCACAACGACTACGTGTACCGGGACCTGCTCGGTTTTGACGAGGACACGATCGAACGGCTTCGGGCAGCGGGGCATGTGGCCGGCACGTTCGCCCCGGAAGCGCTGGAGAACGGGTGATCGCCGGGGCGGAACGGAAGATCGTTCGCACGGCCGGTGCGGAACTCGAAGTCTGGGAGGCCGGTACTGGCCCGGCTGTCGTCTTGCTGCATGGTTTCTCCGAGCTGGCGTACTCATGGCGCCACCAGGTGCCCGGGAACGGCCAGGGAACGTAACCAGCCTGATCCTCCGGTTCCTTCAGGGACTCTAAATGACTCTTCTCCAGCATTCAGATTCTCGTACTATGTGGCGCATGGATCCGCTCATTCAGTACGCGATGACCAGGGACGGCGTGAACATCGCCTACGCAACCATCGGTACTGGACATCCGCTCCTGGTCCTCCCGATCCTGCCGCTGAGCCACCTGCAGGTAGAGTGGCAGATGCCCGGAATGCGGGAGTTCCTGGAGTCCCTGGCCAGCCACCACACCGTCATCCGCTACGACGCCCGTGGACTCGGGCTCTCCGACCGGGACCCGGAGGACCGCTCACTCGACGCCCACATCCTGGACATCGACGCGGTGGTGGAGAAGCTTCGGCTCGAGCGGCTCGCCGTATTCGGGGCGAGCTACTCGGGTCCTCTCGGGATTCGCTACGCGGCGCGACACCGCGACAAGGTGACTCGCCTGGTCCTGTGGTGCACCCACGCGTACCACGGCGAGGTGGTCGAGCGGCTCCCGGAGATGGCGAACCAGCAGCGGGTTGCGGTGAACCAGCTGGCCGGCGTCGACCGCGATCTCTTCATTCGCACGTATCTGCATCGCGCTGTGGGCTGGACCGAGGGCGAGCTCGCCAACCAGTTCGTGGAAGTCGCGAATAAGAGCATCGACCCCGACGCGTTCTTCGAGAACCTGGCCGGCCACGCAGCATTTGATGCGCGCGAGGACCTGCCAAACGTCCACGTACCAACGCTCATCCTGCACCGCCCGGCCTTCGTCGGTTCGCACCTGGAAGTGGCCAAAGGGCTGGCATCGCGCATGCCTGACGCGCGGCTGGTGGTCGTCGAGGGGGAGTCGGTCGTGCCGTTCATCGGAAACACGGCCCGGGTGCTCGGTGCCATCGAGAGCTTCCTCGACGAGGACATCGCCGGAGCGTCCTCCCCTGCCGGTCCGGAAAGCATTCGCGGAGACGGCGCGCTCCGCATCATTCTGTTCACCGACGTAGAAGCACATTCGACGATGATCCAGGCGCTTGGCGATGAACGTGGGCGGGACGTGCTGCGGGAGCACGAACGCGTGACGCGGGCGGCTCTCCGGGAGTTCGGCGGAAACGAAATGAAGTCGATGGGCGACGGGTTCATGGCCTCGTTCACCTCCGCGCAGCAGGCGCTAAGGTGCGCGATCTCGCTGCAACAGACATTCCA
>CAUJEQ010000122.1 GCA_963169135.1 Chloroflexota bacterium | reverse complement strand
CCGCTTCCTGCGCAACACCTGGCAAAACACCGGCACCCCGACGGCCGCGGCCGCGGTTATCGGGACGCTCCTTCTCGCCGGCGTGGCAGCATCGGGGCAACCCTCTGAAGCCAGCGCACAGCAGCCATCCATCGCATCCCTGATCGCCGCCGCCTCACCCGGCGATACCGTCATCGTCCCGCCCGGGACTTACAGGGAGCAACTCGTCATCGACAAACAGGTGACCCTCCTGGGGGAGGGGCGGCCAGTCATAGACGGTGGGGGCACCGGAGACGTGGTCGTCATCACCGCGGATGGAGTAACCATCCGCGGTTTCGTTATCGAGGGATCCGGGACCAACGTCTCCGATGAGCCTACCGCCGTCCGCCTCCGCGGGAACAACGCCGTCGTGGAAGACAACATCATTCGCAACGTGCTCTACGGCGTGACGCTCATCGAAAGCGAGGGGCACACCGTCAAGAACAACCGGATCAGCAGCATCGACGAGTTCTCGAGCGAGCGACGCGGCCACGGCATCTATCTCTACTCCACGAAAGACAACCGGATCGAGGACAACCTCATCACCCGCACCAAGGATGGCATCTTCCTTGGATTCGCCGAGTTCAACAGCATCGAGCGCAACACCGTCACCGACGTCCGGTACGGCATCCATTACATGTACGCCGATGACAACGTCTTCATGGACAACTCGTTCACGCACAGCACGGCCGGTGGCGCCCTCATGTACTCTCGGCGGCTTCGCTTCGAGCGCAACGAGTTCGGCTACAACCGGTCTGAGGCCTCGGGCTACGGCCTCCTCTTCAAGGATGTCGACGATGTCGTGATGATCGACAACCGCATCCACCACAACCGCCTGGGCATCACCATGGAGGGCGCTCCCCACACGCCCGGGTCGTTCGTCGAAATCACCGACAACCTCATCGGCTTCAACCAGGTGGCGATCGAGCTGACGAGCACCACCGGAGCCGTGTTCAGCGGAAACACCTTCGTGGGAAACCTTGGTCAGGTTGAGGGCCGTGGAGGCGACATCCAGAAAGCCAACAAGTGGGCACTGGCGGGTCGCGGCAACTACTGGGACGACTACCGCGGCTACGATGCCGATGGCGACGGCATCGGCGACCTCGAATACCGCTACGAAGGCGCTTTCGACGACCTGATCCAGGAGAACGAGTCCATCCGCGCCTATCGTTTCAGCCCCGCCCAAACCGCCCTCGACCTGGGCGCCAAGTGGTTCCCTGTCTACGAACCCAAAACGCGTGTTGTGGACCCCCATCCCCTGATGTCACCGACGATGTCGCTGGCCGGTACCGGCAGCAGTGGCCCGGCCGTGCTCTACGTGGCATTGTTGGCACTCGTTGCGGTGCCGGTCGCCGTCTTCGCGTCCGCCGCGAGGGGTAGGCGAGGGGGGTGGCAACCATGTTGACTGTGCGCGATGCGCGCAAACGCTACGGAACGAACGCCGCGCTCGACGGCGTCTCCCTCGAACTCGGGAAAGGCTCCGTGCTGGCCGTTATCGGAGCCAATGGCGCCGGCAAGACCACGCTCCTGAAGTGCATCATCGGCCTGCTGAAGTTCGAGGGACAGGTCCTCATCGATGGCATCGATGTCGCTCGCAAGGGCAAGCAGGCGCGCCGGCTCATCGGCTATGTGCCGCAGCAGCCCGCGCTCCATGGCGACCTTTCCGTCCGGGAGACCGGCATGTTCTACGCCGACCTCAAGGGCGTCTCCCACGAGCGCGCCCGCGAGGTTGTCGAATGGGTGGGCCTCGCCGACCATACCGAGAAGCGCACCGATGCCCTTTCGGGTGGGATGCGCCAGCGCCTCGCCCTCGCCCTTGCGTTGCTGGCTGACCCGCCCCTTCTCGTCCTCGACGAACCTGCGTCCGGCCTTGATGTCTCCGCTCGCCTGGAACTCCGCCGCCTGGTCCAGGACCAGCGCGAACTCGGCAAGGCGATCATCCTTTCGACCCACTGGCTCGAGGACGTCCCCTACGTCGCCGCCAGCGCTCTCGTGCTCGACCAGGGCAAGGCCGTCTTTCAGGGTCCGGCAAAGCAACTGACCGCTAACGCGGCCGTCGGGAGCAAGCTCTACCTCCGTCTCAACGGGCACAGCCCCGATGCCGTGCCAGTGATTCGATCTACCGCCGTCGCGGGCGCCGTCGACCAGGCTGGCGACTGGCTCGTGGTCACCTGCCGCGCCGAGAACAAAGCGCAGATCGTCGAAGCCCTCTTCAGCGCCGGCATCACCATCCTCGACTTCCGCGTCGAGGAGGCCTCGGTCGATGAAGCCGTGATTGACCTCCAGAGTGTGGCGGGGGAAGGCCGATGAGAGCCATCCGCGCCATCATGTGGAAGGAACTGCGCGATGCGGTCCGCAGCCGCTGGCTGGTTGGCTACGCGGCCGCCTTCGCGGTCGTGGCATTGGCCCTGTCGCAACTCCAGGGCGGCGACATCGGCTCCCAGGGCTTCAACCGGACCACCGCCGGGCTGATCAACCTGTGCATCCTCCTCGTGCCGCTCCTGTCACTGGTTCTTGGCGCCGCCGCCATCGCCGGCGAACGCGAGCGCGGCACGCTGGCTACCCTTCTTTCGCAGCCCATCTCGGCGGCTGAACTGCTCGCCGGAAAGTACCTGGGACTGACCATCGCGGTTTGGAGCGCCATCGCTCTCGGTTTCGGCGCGGCCGGCTTCCTCGTCGCGCTCTTCGAGCCCATCACCGATGTGAAGCACTACCTGCTGTTCGTGCTGCTCTCCGGGGCCCTGGCGAGTGCGACCCTCAGCATCGGCATGCTCATCTCGGTCATCGCTGATAGCCGAGTGAAAGCGCTCTCGGGAGCTGTGCTCGCCTGGTTCCTGCTCGTCCTCGTGTACGACCTCGGCGCGATCGGCCTCGCCCTCTGGATTTCGTCCTCCGGCCGGACGTTGCTGGCTGTCGCCCTCGGCAACCCCGTCGAAGCTACGCGCCTCCTGGCCGTTCTCAGCGTCGAACCGGACCTCCAGATCCTCGGCCCGCTCGGCTCGTACATGGTCGACCGGCTCGGGACCGCGACCAGTGCGGTTCTCCTCCTGCTGTCGCTCGTCGCGTGGTCCGTCGCTCCGCTCGGCATTGCCGTGCGAATCTTCCAGTCCCAGGACTCTTGAGCATCCGGACTCGCGAGTCCTATGGCGTCGGAACGAGCTTCTTCCGCCCGTAGTACGGAAGGTCGACTTCGCCCTCGGTCACCGCGGGTTTCGCCATCGCTATCGATGTCGGGTGCGGCTGGTCCGGGTCCGTGATCACGTTGATGCATGCCGGCTTGCCGCTCGCCAGCGCCCGTTCCAGCGCCGGACGGATCTGCGATGCCTCGGTAACGAACTCCCGGTGCGCCCCGAATCCCTCGGCCACAACATCGTACCGCGTCGCACCCAGCTCGGCGCCGACCACATGGTCGTTTCCATAACGAGCGCGCTGGCCATGCCGGATCATGCCCCAACCCTGGTCATTGTTCACGATGACGACGACGGGGATATTGTGCCGGACCGCCGTATCGAATTCGGCGATGTTCAGGCCCGCCGAACCGTCGCCGATAATCGCAACCACGCGCTTATCGGGGTGGGCCACCTTGGCGGCAATCGCGAAGGGGATGCCCGTGCCGAGGCAGCCCAGGTAGCCGTGACTCAAGAAGTCGCCCGCGTTCAGCACCACCGCCTGTTCAGCCATCCAGAGTGATGTCTCGCCGCCGTCGGCCACGATGATGCCGTCGCCAGCGATGACGTCGGCCACTTCGCGGGCCAGCCGCGATTGGTGGATGGGCTGGTTGCGCGCGGCCGCCGCGTCATGCATCTGCCTCATGGTCTGCTTGGTCGCTGCCAGCCCCTTGACCCAGGCTGTGTGGTCCTTGAACCGCCGCCCCAGAGCCCGGTCCATCATCAACAGGAGCGTCTCGCGAACGTCGCCCACGAGTGCGACATCCACATCGCGCGCCCGCCCGATCTCCTCCGGCTCGATGTCCACCTGGATCACTTTCGCGCCCGCCGGGATGAACGAGCGTGGCCCTGTTCCCGTGAACATGCCGACTCGCGCACCCAGCAACACCACCACATCTGCGGGCCCGCCGGCCGCCTGGGCCGCGATCGGTGATGCGGCATAGGCGAACGATCCGTAGCCAAGCTCGCTCCACTCGGGGACAACGCCGCGCGCCTTGGCATTCGCCAATACCGGGATCTGCAGCATGGCCGCGAACTGGCGCACCTCTTCCTGCGCACCCGAGAACATCGCGCCACCGCCCGCGAACACCACCGGCCGTTCCGCTGCTTCCAGCAGGTCCAGGGCCTGGTCGATGGCCGCCACCGGCGGCACCGACAGCCTCCCCTCGTCGAGGTGGCCCAGATTTGCGAGATCCTCGTCGCGGACCGGCGTGAAGAGTACGTCAACCGGGATGTCAAGGAACACCGGCCCCGGCCGCCCGGTCGTCGCGTGGCGCCATGCCATGTGCAGGTACTCCGGGATGCGCTCCGGCTGCAACACCGTGCGTGCAAACTTCGTTACCGGCGCCATCAGCGCCACCTGGTCCATGCCCTGCAGCGGCAACCGGTCGTCGTCGCGCAACGGGCTCCGCCCACCGATGCAGATCATCGGGATGGCGTCCATGTACGCGTTCGCGACGCCAGTGATAGCGTTCGTGACCCCGGGGCCGGCAGTGACAAGGGCAACGCCCGGCCTGCCCGTGGTGCGGGCATAGCCGTCGGCCATGTGCGCGGCGGCGGCTTCGTGGCGTGTATCAATGATCCGGACGCCGTGGGCGGCGCATGCCTGGAAGATGGGGTCCAGGTGGCCGCCCGAGAGCGCGAATACCTCGGCTACACCGTGTTGAACCAGTGCGCGGACAAGCAGATCTCCGGGCTCGGCCATGGCGGTTTACTCCCCTCAGCGCTCAAAACGCTTACGGGCATCGTTCGCCCGCCGCTTCCCGACTGATATGACGCAGCGCATATCGCAGGTTCGGAATCCGCCGCCAACATACCGCCAGTGGAAGTTCTTGAGCGCAGGGTTGCGTATTACTCGGAAGGGGATCGCATTTCGGCGGTCCTCTACCTGCCAGCCGACGCCTCAGAGCAGAACCCCGTCTCCGGGGTCGTGCTCTGCCATGGCTTCACCGGCATCAAGGAACTCATCCTGCCCGACTACGGGCGCGGGTTCGCCCGCGCCGGCATCGCCGCACTGGCCTTCGACTACCGGGGTTTCGGTGAGAGCGAAGGTTCGCGCGGCAGGCTGGTCGCCCGCAGGCAGATCGAGGACATCCACAACAGCGTCACCTTTATGGAGACGCTTGCAGAGGTCGATCCGCGATGCGTTGGGCTCTGGGGCACGAGCTACGGCGCCGCGAACGCGATAGTCGCCGCCGCAGCGGACCTTCGGGTCCGCTGCGTGTCGGCGCAAGTTGGATTCGCCGATGGTGGCCGCCGCATGCGCGAACGACCGCCAGAGGAAACCGCTCCCGCCCGGGCTCTAATCGAGGCCGAGCGCATCCAGCGGGTACTCACCGGACAGTCCACCATGGTCGATCCGCTGCAGATCCTCAACGACACCGACAGCGTTGCGTTTTTTAGCGTGGCGCGGCGGGAACTTCCTCAGCTGGCCGAGCCAATCTCGATGGAGTTCCTGGAGTCGACCTTCGATCACCGGCCGATTGCGGTGGTCGACGCCCTGGCCGGCCGCCCGCTCCTGCTGGTCGCGGCCGAGTTCGATACGGTGACGCCGGCATCCGAATTCGAGGCGCTGTACTCGGCTGCCTCGGAGCCAAAACGGCTGGTGGTCATCCCGGGCATCCGCCATTACGAAATCTACTCCGGCGAACCGCTTGAGCGGTCTATCGCCGAATCCGCGGGCTGGTTTGCCCGCTATCTCAGCCCCGTCACTGCGGCAGCCTGACGCCGTCAGTTGCGGTCTCCCCCCAGGGCCGGTGGCTTACGCCGCCACCGGCCCTACCCCCAAAATCCGCCACACAGTAGCAGAATGCCCGCCACCTGAACAGGCAGCGGGCACTTCCCTGGGAGTTCCCGGTGTGCGGCTCGTGCGGGCTACGCTCGGATGTACTTCTCGCCGTCCCAGGTGATCCACGATCCGGCGGCATCCGTCGTCTGGCCGCGCACGTCCAGCTCGGTCCGGAGCAGTTGTAGCTCCTCCTCCGTTGGCGGTTCGAGCACCTGGACCTCATCGGCCACCAGTGGTTTCCACTCGCATTCCGCCAGGATTTCGTCGACGGTCACCCATGGCACGCGGGCAATGAGCCGCAGACGTCTGGGGGCGTAGTCATACATCGCCCAGGGCGTTACCACACGCCAGGGACCAGTGCCCTCGGGCAGCCCGGCCCGTTCGCGCGCGCCCGGGGTGCCGTCCAGGAATCCCGGCGACGATATGAAGTCCACCTCGCGCACGAACTTTCGGCGCTCCTGGTCGGTGATCAGGATGGTCCGCCAGCAGCAGGCGGCGATCGTGTCGGCTCCGCCCGGTCCGCCGAACCTGCGGCCGGAACCACCGTATTCGCCGAGGAACGTCGAGTTGATGTTCCCGTGCTGGTCCACCTGGAGCGTGTTGAGCACGCCATAGTCCATATAGCCGAGCTGCGCGTGGATGCCGGCCGAGTTCATCGTGCCCCAGGCCAGCGCCCGGTAGACCGCCCGTGAGGCCACCATCGTCATCATCGGCTCGAACGGCAGCATCGGCTCCGGAGCAATGACACCGTCCTCCGTGATGTACTGCGCGTCCGGGGCATACAGTTTCTTCCCAAGCAGCACCGAATAGAGCGGCGTGCCGCCCCCGGCTGCCCAATAGGTGCGCCCGTTTTCCACCAGCCGCGCCACCTGGCACATCGCCACTTCGCGGTCCGAAAAAGCTTCAGCCCTGGTCATGCGCTGTAACCCTCTTTCAACACTTCGTTGGCGCGCATTGCGTCGAGCTTCGCCTGCCCGACCTGCTGCTCCAGCATGTCCTCGAACGTCTCAAAGGGCCTCACCCACTTGTCGAGGTAGGCGGGCACTCCGTTTCCCATCACCGCCCGGAACACTTCGAACACGCCTTCGGGATCCGAGCCGTAATAGCCCGGGCATGTACCCGGGTAGCTCCCGAATGGCGACGACACGACTGCGTCGACAGCGTAGTACGGGATGCTCGTCGCTCCCGGATTCCGGCGAATCTCCTCGGTGTCCACGATCTCCTCGGCCGAGACGATGACTTTTCGCGAGGCCAATGCTGCCTCTACATCGGAGATCCCTGTGCCGAAGATGCGCGCGTTCCCGTAGATGTCGGCCTGGTGTGCGTGGATGATGGCGACGTCGGGGTTCAGTGCGGGCACGATCGTGATGGGGTCGCCTGTGTACGGGTCGCTGATGAGCTTCGCTCCGGAATGGTCGAACCCCGTGGTGCCGCCGAACGAGCGCACCGGCAGGAACGGCAAACCCATCGCTCCCGCCTGAATACGCAGCGTCATGATGACGTTGCTGTACTCGTACACCTGCAGCCGGCCCTCCTTGAGCGCCCGCTCGACTGCCGGGGCAGAGAGGAAGAAGCCGCAGTCGATCTTCGAAGCGCAACCCGCGTCCACCAGCAGCGCGACATCCACGTAGGTGAACTTGCCCGCGATCCAGAGGTCTTTCTTCTCCTGGCGGATCAGTTCGTGGAACACGGCATTCGGGCCGCGCATCAGGTAGTTGCACTCGTAGGTCAGGTAGTCGCCGTCTGCGACGAAGCGGTCCACCGCCTCGCGGGCGGTCATCAGACGCGGCTGGAGCGCCCGGTTCTTGTGTTCGCGGACGTAGTGCCGGAACCCGTCCGGGTCGACGGGGTGATAGGCGCCGCTCCCCTGGCGAAGGATCTCAATCTGGCGGGAGCTACTGGGCGAGAGCGTCATGGCATTTGCCCCTTTGCGAGGTGCCAACAGCCCGCGCGAGCGGGCTGCTGGAGTCGTGCGGCTGGTTCCCTGCTCATCGCACCAGGATGGTGATGCACATTGCGGCGGCATCCGAACCGATGTTGCCGCCACCGTTGTGCGCGAGCGCCACTTTCGCTCCCGCGACCTGGCGATCCCCGCTCCGGCCCTGCAGCTGCTCTGTCAGTTCGACGATCTGCGCAATCCCGGTGGCGCCCACCGGGTGCCCCTTGCGAAGAAGCCCGCCCGACGGGTTCACAGGGAGCGTACCGCCGAGCCAGGTCGCACCTGAGTCGACGATCGATCCGCCTTCGCCCTTCGCGCACAGCCCGAGCGACTCGTACGCCATCAGTTCTGCCGGGGCCGAGGCGTCGTGAACTTCCATGACGCTGATATCGTGTGGCCCGACGCCGGCCTCGGCGTACGCCTCACTCGAACAGACCTCCGCGAGACCAGGCTCATCTCCAACGTGGTTCCAGCCCGATCGGAGCACCATCGAACTGATGCGGACGGGGGAGGTCAGCCCCATCTGGGCC
>CAUJEQ010000121.1 GCA_963169135.1 Chloroflexota bacterium | reverse complement strand
CTGGGGACTGTCCTTGTTAAGCGGCGTTGACGATCTGGTCCTGCGCGGCGAGGCGCCTCGAACCTGGTCAGGTCCGGAAGGAAGCAGCCATAAGGGGAATGCTTCGGGTGCCGCAGGTCAACCGGGTCCGAGCTGGCTGACGTAAGACAAGCCCGGTGCTCAGTTCGACAGCAGGTGCACGGCCTGTAATCTAACGCTCCCGAGCGCGACCTCAGGGGCGCGTCCGGTTCGTCTACGAGGGGTGAGTTTGGCTCAAGCGGTTCGGACACGTCCCGTTCGCGGGCATCCGCTGGCCGATGGCTGGCACCAGAGGCAGGAGCTACTGGCGCACGCGCGCAGGTTCCGCGGAAGGCACCACGCGGCCGCCATCTCGGTGGTCGTGTTGCTCGCGGTCGTCGCCTTCCGGGTCTTTCCCGAGAAGGAAGTCACCGTCCTCAGCAGCGGGCAGGCGTTCCGGGTGAGCGCGACGTTCGACACGGAACAGGAAGCGCTTGGCGCGGCCAACATCTCGCTCCGGCCCGGTGACCGCCTGCTTGTGGCATCCGACGATCGTCACGCCTCCATCGCCGTTCAGCGAGCCCGGTCCGTCACCGCCGCATTCGATGGCGAAACCGTCTCCTTCAGCACGACCGCCACGACCGCTGGCGGCGCGTTGGCCGAGGCGGGCGTGGAGCTCCGCCCGGGCGACCAGGTGCTCATGGACGGTGTCCCGGCCACCGATCGAGCGCCCCTCGCCGGGGTCAGGTACGCATCACAGTCCGTGCCTTCTGTATCCACGGCATCGTCGAATCGCGCCGTCCAGCTCTCCGTGGTCCGCGCGCGCCCCTACGTCGTCTTCATCGACACCGCCAGGGTCGATATCGTCTCGCCGGCAGCCACGGTCGGCAGCCTCCTGGCCGACCTGGGCATGACGGTCCGCGAGGGCGACCTTGTGCGTCCGCCACTCGATACGCAGCTTTCGGCCGGTCTCACGGTGCACCTGGCCAAGGCCCGGACTGTCAATATCACCCTCAATGGCAAGGAAACGTCTCTCTACACTCAAGCCGAGACGGTCGGAGACATCCTCACCGTGCTTGGCGTGAGTGCCGGACCGGACGACATCCTCTCTCCCGCACGGGAGGCTGAAGTGTTCAACGGCATGAACGTCGTCATCGGCACCACCGAGGTCGTCGAAGAGCAGGCTGCCGAACAAATCCCGGCGCCGACCATTTTCGAGGACGACCCGGCGCTGCCACGCGGCGAGGTCCGCATCGTGAACGGCAGCGCAGGCGAGCGCGTCAGCACGTTCTCCGTCACGTACCGCAATGGCGAGGAGGTCTCCCGAGCCTTCGTCACTTCGGCCGTGACCGTTGCGCCCGTTCCATCGCGCCACATCTCCGGTACGCGCGCCGTGGACACTGCCAGACCAACAGTCAGCCTGCCGGGATTTGCCGGTTCGTACCGCGAAAAGGTGAACGTGTGGGCGACCTGGTACAACGCCAGCCATGGTGCATGGAGCCGCGACGACCCGAACTACGGAAAGACCGCCACGGGGGTGATCGTCGATCACGGCATTTGCGCCGTCGACCCGTCGGTAATCCCCCTGGGCACCCGGTTCGTGGTCCCCGGCTACGGCATGTGCATCGCAGCCGACACGGGCGGGGGGATCAAAGGTTCCAAGATCGACCTCGGGTTCTCGGAGAACGCCGGGTCCAACCCCTGGCACACGGGCTACGTCGACATCTATATCCTCGACTGAGTTCCCGGCCCGCCACTACCATCAGTTCATGCCCCCTACCCGCCTGCCCGGCCCGAGGCCTCGCAAAGCCCTCGGCCAGCATTTCTTGCGCGACTCTGGCGTACTCCGCGATATCGCTGCCGCCGTCGACTGCCCTGAAGGTGGGTTCGTCCTTGAGCTCGGGGCAGGGACCGGCCAGCTCACCGAGGCATTGCTTGCACGCGGCTTCCCCGTGGTGGCGCTGGAGATCGAGCCGCGGCTCGTCGAGCACCTCCGGCGGAGGTTTCGCACGGCGCCCGATCTTCGTGTGGTTGAGGCGGACGCGCGGACCGTCGACATTTCCACCGTGGTTCCACTCCGCACGCCGTACACTGTCGCCGGCAATCTCCCCTACTTCGCCGCCAACCCGATCATCCGTCACTTTCTTGAAGGCAGCCCGAAACCCCGCCAGATGGTGGTGATGATCCAGCGTGAGGTCGCGCGCGAGATCACCGCCCCTCCGGGTGATTGGTCGTTACTGACGATTTCGGTCCAGGTCTACGCCGAAGCGGTGCGCCTCTTCGACGTTCCCCCGGAAGCGTTCGACCCACCACCGGCGGTCCACTCGAGCGTGATCCGGCTGGACCTCCGCGCCGCACCACTCGTCCCGCCCGAGCGCAATGCCGACTTCTTCGAACTGGTCTCGAAAACCTTCCGCAATCCGCGGAAACAGATCCATAACTCGCTTGCACGGGGAGTGTGGCTACCCCCGGACGGTGCCGGTGAGGCACTCAGGATGGCGGAGATCGACCCCATGCGCAGGGCCGAAACGCTGGATATCCCGGATTGGCTTCGCCTGCTCGCAGCTTGTGACGAGGTGCGCGACGGTGCCTGATGCGCTGCGCGGCCGAGCGCCTGCGAAGGTCAATCTCGTGCTCGAAGTTCTGGGCGCTCGTGGCGACGGTTTCCACGAGATCGACACGGTCTACCAGGAACTCGAACTCGCTGATGAGGTGGTCGTCACGTTTGGCGGTCCCGCGGGCGTCCGTGCCGACGGACCTTTCGCCGCGGGCACGCCCACCGACTCGACGAACCTCGCGTGGCGCGCGGCTGCATCGCTTGCCCTTCGAACCGGTGAATCTGCCGAAGGCATCTCGATCCACCTCACGAAGAACATCCCCCCGGCAGGCGGCCTGGGTGGGGGCGCCTCGGATGCGGCGACGACGCTGCGGCTTCTGGGCGGTGCATGGCCGGGCGCAACCGATGCCATTTTGCGGCAGGTCGCGGCCGAGATTGGCAGCGACGAGGCCTTCTTCCTCGTTGGCGGCACCGCGCATGGGACGGGCCGGGGAGAGAAGGTTGAGCCGCTCTCCTCGCTGCCGCCGCACGATGTCGTGCTCTTCGTACCGGCGTTCAGCATCGAGCGGAAGACCGCCCGCATGTTCGCGGCACTCGATCGCCACGCCTTCGACCCCGGCGGCATCGCCTCCAGGTTCGCGGCTGAATCGCCACGGCGCGTCGGCTCAACGGATGTGTTCAACGCGTTCGAACGCGTCGCCTTCGACCTCTTCCCAGCGCTCGCGTCGCTCTGGCAGGACATCGAAGAACGGACGGGGGAGCCGGTTCGTCTCGCGGGCGCCGGGCCAACGCTCTTCTGGATCGGGCCGAGCGGGTCCGGGAAAGCGATTGCACGCGCTGCGACAGGCGCTGCTTGCACGGTCATCCCCACGCGAACGGGGAGGGCGCAATGAACGCGGTCATCGGAGGCTGGGCCGCTGGCTATGTGATGGCCATCCTCTCAACATTCGCGCTGACGTACCTGGCGTTCCAGCCCGGTCCGCAGAAGTTCGTCCAGACGCGGATAGACCCCGGAGTTCCCGGACTCCTCCTGGCCGTGCCCATTTCGATCGGGACGACCGTGATCTGGACCATGGCTGGCCTGGTACTCGCCTCGGCCTACGTGCTCGGTGGTTTCGAGGACAGGCCCGGAGCGTTCGGAGCGCCCAGCTGGCAGTTCGCACTCAGCATGGGCGTGCTGGCACTTCTACCCCTCCCCGTGCTGGTCGTTTTGTCGGGCAGACTCTGGTGGCTGTGGCTCACCATGGCACTTGCGTTCGCCGGTCTCTTCGGCTGG
Organism: Chloroflexota bacterium; assembly: GCA_963169135.1. Taxonomy (GTDB): domain Bacteria; phylum Chloroflexota; class Dehalococcoidia; order Tepidiformales; family Tepidiformaceae; genus Amarobacter. The sequence continues at coordinate 6,711 of CAUJEQ010000121.1, read as the reverse complement.
CTGATGCCCCTGCTCGCCGAGCGATGATATACTCCCGGAACTCGTGAAAATCTTTGCAAAACACTCGGAGGCGCCGCGTGCCGGGCACCATCATTGATATGCACCTGCACACCACGCGTGGCGCATCCGACTCGATGCTTGACCCAGACGACCTCATCACCGAAGCCACGCGCGTGGGGCTCACCGGGGTGAATATCACCGAACACGACCGCATGTGGGAGTCGTGGGACCTCAGCCCATTCCGAAAGAAGCACCCCCACATCTTCATCTCGAACGGAATGGAAGTGTCGACCGACATGGGGCACATCCTGGCGGTTGGCCTGAAAGGCTACTCGCCCGGGATTCGCCGGCTCCAAAAACTGCGGGAGGTGGCCGACGAACAGGGAGCATTCCTGATCGTCGCCCACCCTTTTCGCCACTTTTTTGACCCTGTGCACTTCAAGCGCGAGGGCAAAGAGCCGTTCAACCTCATGCCGGAACAGGCTGCCAAGCTACCCGTGTTCCAGCTCGTCGACGGCATCGAGGTGCTGAACGGCTGCAATACGCCGCGCGAAAACTACTTCGCGCTGCAGGTGGCGAAGGCCATGGGCAAGCCCGGCACCGGCGGTTCCGACGCTCACAGCACCCAGGGCGTGGGTTACTTCGCCGCGGTCTTCGAAGAGGAGATCCTTGGCCCGGAGCACATGCTCGAACAGATGCACAAGGGCCGCTTCTTCCCCGGGCGCGGGCTGCCCGAGGGCAAGCTGAATAACTTCTGGGAAACGGCCGAGCCGATTCCCTTCTACGAGTAGCCCGCAGTGAACGCGGCCTCATACGGCAAGAGCTGGACAATCATCGGCGTCATGGCAGTGGTGTGCCTGCCTGGCATCGTGCTGCGCCTCGGTGGGATCCACCCTGACCCCGTTCCCGGGGCCATTATTTTCGGGCTCGCAATCCTCGCCGCGGCATTCCTGCTCAGCTGGGGAGCCGAGACGGCCGAGCTCGACATCTCGCAGGGCCTGGCCCTGGCCATCATCGCCATCATCGCCGTGCTACCCGAGTACGCGGTGGACTTCGTTCTCGCCTGGAACGCTGGCGCCGACCCGGAAGAAGCCGAGCGCGGACTCGCGATCGCGAACATGACCGGCGGAAACCGGCTGCTCATCGGCGTGGGCTGGCCGATTGTGTTCGCCCTTTTCTTCTACCGGACGAGACTGAAGGACCTGGTTGTCGACCGTCAGCGCAGCCTCGAACTCACCTTCCTCACGATAGCGACGCTCTACGTCATCTTCATCCCTCTCCGGCACCACGTCAGCATCATCGACACCATCGTCCTGGTGTCGCTCTTCATCATGTATCTCTACTTCACCTCCAAGGTGGAATCGGAGCACGTCGAACTGGTCGGGCCGGCCCAGGCGATGGGCTCGCTCACCAACGCCCCGAGGCGCACTCTGGTCATCACTGTGCTGGTCTTCAGCGCCGTGACGATATTCTGTTCGGCCGAACCGTTCGCGGAATCACTCGTGCACATCGGCGAAGAGTTCGGGGTCTCGGAGTTCCTCCTCATCCAATGGCTCGCTCCACTGGCCTCCGAATCGCCCGAGGTGCTAGTGGCCGGCCTCCTCGCCTGGCGCGGACGTGCAGCGGCCGGCATGGGCGTGCTCATCTCCTCGAAGGTGAACCAGTGGACCCTGTTGATCGGCACCCTGCCCGTCGCCTTCCTCGCCTCGGCAGGGGATTTCGGCTTCACCATCGGCCTTCCGCTCGATGACCGGCAGCGCGAGGAAATCTTTCTGACGGCGGCTCAATCCGCCTTCGCGATAGCGGTCTTCATGAACCTGCGCATGGGCCGCAAAGAAGCGATCGCACTCTTCGTGCTGTTCGCAACCCAGCTGTTCATCACGAACGAGCAGGCCCGGCTGGTGTATGCCGGCGTCTATACGGTGCTGTGCATCGCACTGCTCATCGCGAGCCGGAAGCAGATCCCCAACACCATCAGCGACGCGTGGTCGGTCATGCGGGGCAAGGAACTGGCCATCCGGCCGGGCGATCCGCCGCCCGTTCCGGCTTCGGTCGAACACTGACAAAAAGCCCCGCCGGATGGCGGGGCTTTTCGTTCAGCGGATGTGGTACGCCCGGGAGGATTCGAACCTCCGACCTTTGGGTCCGCAACCCAACACTCTATCCCCTGAGCTACGGGCGCATGAAAGCGAAGTGGTGCCGAAGGTGAGATTTGAACTCACACGCCCGTGAAGGACACTACGCCCTGAACGTAGCGCGTCTGCCATTCCGCCACTTCGGCACTCAAGCCATTATCAGCCCGCGGAGGGGAGCGTTCAACCGGAGCCAATTCGCGGAGGCTGGTGGGCGGTACTGGACTCGAACCAGTGACCTCGTCGGTGTGAACGACGCGCTCTAACCATCTGAGCTAACCGCCCGCGAAACCTCAGTCTATGCCCCGCGCACCCCACAGTTCAACAGCCATCGGCTTTGCTACAGTGGCTCCATGACCACAGCCTCTCGGACTGAACGCGACGCCCTCGGGGAGTTCGCCGTTCCCGCCAACGCCTACTACGGCATCGATACCGCGCGGGCGGCCGCGAACTTCCCAATCTCCGGCGAACGCATGCCCCGTGCCCTCATCCGAGCTCTCGGCATGCTCAAAGCTGGCGCCGCTCGCGCGAACCGCGACCTCGAGCTCATCGGCGACGACCTGGCCCGGGCCATCCAGACGGCGGCCGAAGAGGTCGCCAATGGCCGGTGGGACCAGGAGTTCATCGTCGACGTGTTCCAGACGGGCTCGGGCACCTCGACCAACATGAACGCCAACGAGGTCATCGCCAACCGCGCGAACGAGCTGCTGGGCGGCGGTCCCCTCGGCGTTTACCACCCCGTCCACCCCAACGACCACGTGAACCGCGGTCAATCGTCCAATGACGTCATCCCCACGGCTATTCACCTGGCGGCGGTGACCGAGATCCGGCAGCGGTTGCTCCCCGGCCTCTACCGGCTCGAAGCGTCGCTCCAGCGGAAGTCTTCCGAGTTCGACGGCGTCGTCAAGACCGGGCGCACCCACTTGATGGACGCCACCCCTATCCGTCTGGGCCAGGAGTTCCGTGGCTACGCGGGCCAGGTCGAGAGGGCACGCCGGCGGGTCACCCTGGCGGGAGAGGCGCTTCGCGAAGTGGCCCTGGGCGGCACGGCTGTTGGCACCGGGGTCAACACCCATCCGGAGTTCGCCGGCCGCGTGCTCTCCTACGTGTCCGAGCGCGAAAAGGTCCAGCTCAGCCAAACGACGAACCACTTCCAGGCGCAATCCGCCATGGACGCCATGGTCGAAGCGAGCGGCCAGTTGCGGTCCGCATCTATCTCCCTCGTGAAGGTCGCGAACGACATCCGCCTGATGGGGAGCGGTCCCCGCGCCGGTCTGGGCGAACTCCAGCTTCCGGGCCTCCAGCCGGGCAGCTCGATCATGCCAGGCAAGGTCAATCCGGTGATCCCCGAGGCGGTCATCCAGGTCGCCGCCCGCGTCGTCGGCAACGATGCAACCATCGCGATGGCCGGCCAGTGGGGGTTCTTCGAGCTGAACACCATGTTCCCGGTTGCTGGCGTCGCGCTGCTCCAGTCAATCGCTCTGCTGGCGACAGCCAGCACGGTCTTCGCCGAAAAGTGCATCGACGGCCTGCAGGCAACGGAACGCGGCCCGGAGAGCGTCGAACGGGGGCTCAGCATTGCCACGCCACTGGCTGAGGTCTTCGGGTATGACCGGGTAGCCGCGATCGTGAACGAGGCGCTCGCCTCGGGCCGCACGGTGCGCCAGGTCGCCTCTGAGGAACTCGACCTCGCGCCCGCGGAATTGGACCGGCTGCTTGATGCCCGCCGCATGACCGGAGACTGACCCCCGCCCGGCCGTTTTACGCTCGCGCAGCCGGCCGGGCAGGGGTCGGACGACCACCGGCGGACAGGGCTGCGCCATTGCTGCAGCAATGACGCGCCGCCTACCATCGGAGCGTGCAACGCGTTGCCCAACAGCCAGCCGTCGAGCGCGTGCAGGGCCTTATCCGCTGGGTGTCGGCCCCCGAGGCGCGCGACCACAGGCGCGGATACCTGATCGCCGTGGCGGCCATCGTCGTCGTCGTGACCATCAGAGTCGTCCTCCAGGTGACTCTAGAAGACTTGGCGCCGACGTTCATTGTCTTCCTGGGTGCCGTCATCGTGGTAGCGCTGTTCGCCGGGACCGGCCCTGCGCTCATGGTCACGGTGGCGTGCCTGGTCATCGGCGAGTGGCTGTTCGTCCCGCCAGCGGTGGAGCTATCCATCGGCGGGGGTGACGCGGTGGTTGGGGTCGCCTTCCTGCTCGAAGGGGCGGCGATCGCCGTCCTCGGGGGCCGGTTGCGCGCGGCAGTCACCCGTCTCGTCGCCAGCGAAGGCGCCGCGCAGGCACGGGAAGCCGACGCCCGGCGCGCGAATGAGGCGCTCCGCACTCTCGCCGACGCTGGCATGGAACTGAATGCCTCGCTCGATCTCGACACGACCCTGCGGTCGGTGGCCGGTCTCGTGGTCCCGCGTTTTGCCGATGCCTGCACCATCGACCTTGTCGAGGGAACTGAGCTGCGGCGCGTGGCGACGGCGTACGCGCGGGACGATGTCGGCACGGCTCTCGAAGTGTTTGCCACCATCTCGGCGGAACAGCCGGAACTCCGGCGCGCTGCCCGGAGTGCCCTCCTGGGACGTGGAGGCGTCCACATCACCGACCTCAACGAGGCGGTCTACAGGCGCCTTGGGCTGGGCGAAACACCGATCGCCGCGCTCGAGAACATCGCGCCGCGCTCACTCCTCATGGTCCCGATGGCCGCGCGCGAACAGATTCTCGGGGTGATGTCGTTCTTGCGAGTCGGGTCCTCGGAGCCGTTCGACGACGACGATTATGAGCTAGCCCAGCAGCTTGGACGCCGCACCGCGATCTCGGCGGACAATGCACGCCTGTACGCAGAGGCGCGCCGGGCGAACGATGCGAAAGACGAGTTCCTCGGACTCATGTCGCACGAGCTGCGAACTCCCATCACGGTGATCCACGGCGGGGCCCGCGTGCTCCGGTCGCGCGGCGAGACGATCGACCGGGAGACGGCTGACGGACTCATGCGCGATATCGAGCGGGAGTCTGAGCGGCTTTCGCGGATGCTCGAGAACCTCCTGGCGCTCTCCCGGGTGGAGCTCGACCATGAGGTAAGCGTGGAGCCTGTCCTACTCCAACGGCTGCTCCCGGGTCTGCTGCCCGGCCTCGCCCCCGGTCACGGACGGGAGTTCACGTACACCTCCGAAGGCGAACCCGAGGCGGTCGGCGCCGAACCCGGGTACATCGAGCACATCCTGCGCAACCTGGTCGGCAACGCGGTAAAGTACAGCCCGCCCGATGCCCCGATCGAGGTTGTCCTCCGCGCCCGTCCGGGGGGCGCCGAGATAGCCGTGCTCGACCGTGGCTTCGGGGTCTCCCCCGAAGAGGCGGAGCGCATCTTCGAACGCTTCTACCGTTCGGACCGCACATCCAGGCTGGCAAGCGGGGCCGGCCTGGGCCTGGCTGTCTGCAAACGCCTCGTCGAGGCGATGTCGGGAGAGGTGTGGGCGCGGCCCCGCGAAGATGGTGGGCTCGAAGTCGGCTTCAGCCTCCCGGCCTATGGCGAAGAAGGAGTCGAAGCATGACCATCGATCCCCTCCTGCTGGTCGTCGACGACGAAGCGGGCATCCTGCGGCTCATGAAGCTCGAACTCTCTGCCCAGGGATTTCGGGTCATCACAGCCAGCGACGGCGAATCCGCCATCACCATGGCAGAAGAGCACCGGCCCGATGCGATCCTGCTCGACGTGATGATGCCGGGGATCTCGGGCCTGGAGGTCATGCGCCGGTTGCGGGAACGCTCGAACGTGCCCGTCCTCCTGGTTACCGCCAAAGACAAGGACACGGACAAAGTCCGCGGGCTTGAACTGGGCGCCGACGACTACATCGTGAAACCGTTCAACCCGGACGAACTTGGCGCTCGCGTCAGGGCCGTTTTGCGGCGCGTGCTGTCGCAGGATGTGGAGCGTGTCGTGAAGGCGGGGGATGTCGAAATCGACCTCACGCGCCGGCTCGTGAAGAGGGCAGGCGAGCCCGTGGCCCTCACGCGGACCGAGTGGCTGTTGCTCCAGCACCTCGCCGCCAACGCCGGGAAGGTGATGCTCAACACCGAGCTCCTCACGAAGGTGTGGGGGCCCGAATACCGGGATGACCTTCAGTATCTCCGCGTCTGGGTGTCGCGCCTGCGGGCGAAGCTCGAGGAAACCCCGTCCAATCCCCAGGTCATCAGGACGCTCCAGGGCATCGGCTACCTGTTCGAGGCTGAACCAGCGGAAGCTACCGACGCCTGAGACGCTATGGGTTGAGCGGGTAGAAAACGAGCCCTGTGCCCAGCTTTGGGTGGAAGAATGTCGATTTCTGCGGCATGCGCTCGCCCTGGTCCGCCAGGCCCATCACTGAACCAATGGTCACCGGATTCAGCAGGAACGCCGCCGCCCCGGGGTGCGCGTCCAGGAAGTCAAGGACCTCGTTCGTGTCGTGCGAGTACTCGACCAGGCCGGCCCGCAAGTCTTCGTCGGAGATTGCCCAGAGCGGTTCGAGAACTCCGTAGCGCAGCACGTTCGGAGCGATGGCCGCCCATGCCTCGCTCCGGTCAGCCGGTACCTGTCCCGCCAGCGG
>CAUJEQ010000120.1 GCA_963169135.1 Chloroflexota bacterium | reverse complement strand
GACACCGCGCCCGTATTCGAACGTGGTGCGGTTGGCGAAGCTCTTGAAGCCCTGGATGGAGAGCCTCTTGAGGTACACGGGCTAGCCCTCCTCTCGCGATTGAGCGGTGAGCCAGGCGACGGCTTCCTGGGCAGCCTGTTGCTGTGCTTCACGCTTGCTGCGGCCCTCGCCCTTTCCAAGGGTCTCGCCAGCGATCCGCACCTCAACCACAAAGCGGCGGGCGGGTGAGCCTACCGCGTCCTCAACCGTCACATATTCGGGAGGTTCGTGCCAGCGGGCCTGGACCATATGCTGGAGGGAACTCTTGGGGTCGACCCGGGCGCCGTGGCGGCGGGTGAGTTCGAGTTCGGGCTTAAGGAGGCGCCGCGTGAGTGCTTTCGCCGCGCGATAGCCGTTTGCGCGGTAGACGGCCCCGATGAGGGCTTCGAGGGCACCGGCAAGATTGCGCTCGCGAGTGCGTCCGCCGGCGGCTTCCTCGCCCCGGCCCAGAATGAGGTAGTCGCCGAGGTTGTGGCGGGCCGCGACGCGGGCAAGGCTGGTCCCGCGAACAATGTCGGCACGCATGCGCGTGAGTTCACCCTCCCCGGCGGACGGAAAGGATTCGAAGAGGACCGATGCGATGACCATGCCAAGGACGGAGTCGCCGAGGAACTCGAGCCGCTCGTTGGAGACTGCTGAGGCGTCGGCCTCGTTGAGGTAGGAGGCGTGGGTGAGGGCCTGGCCAAGAAGGTCATTGGGCAGCGGGCGAACGCCGAGGCGCGCCGCGAGTTCTGCGTTATCCGTCGAAGTGGCCAGCGCCACGTACCCTCCCGCCCGGCAGGCCGGGCGCACGGCCACCGTCGTGACCGGAAAGGAATTGCTAAAGCGCTATGATCATAGGGATCTCGTTCCGCCCGAGTCAAGGTTGCAGTATGCTCGCGGTAGGCTCAGGAATGGCACAGACAGCGGAAACGAAGGCATGCAGCGTGTGCGGGTTGACGGTGGCCGTCCACATGGAGGCCTGGTGTAACGCGTGCGGACTGATCTATCACCTCAATCAACGGGCCGACCTCCCCGGGGATGACTGCGGGCAGGTGTGGATCAACGAGGAGCATCTCGGGCTGGAGTTCGCCTGCAACTCGTGTCTGAATCCCGTGCCAGTGGGGCTCAACGATGTACTCGACGCAGGGGAAGCCGCACTGCTGGCGGGCATCGCGGAGGGCGCCCTGCACGAGGCGGCCGGGCTGGGCCAGTTGAGACACCGGAGGACCGGGAGCGGCACGCTGCTGTTCCGCCGGGGCGACGTCCTGGACTTTGTCCAGGGGCAGCGATGAACGATGCCCGCTGTTGCGAATGTAAGCAGCAGATTGGCTCTCGCAGCGCGCTCATTTGCGCTGACTGCGGGGGACGGTTCCATTACCCCGATTCCCGCATCAATGAAGCGGGCCGGGCCTGCGGAGTGCACGTGATCGGATTTCGAAACCTGCTTGGGCGCGATGTGGTGCCCTTCTGCCTGCGCTGCGACATGGCATTCCGGCTGCGCTATGGGATTCCGTCGTGAGCACACGCAAGCGCAGGACCCGTCCGGCTTCGGGACCCGCCGCCCCGGCGGCGCCGCAGCCAGCCGCTGCGGAGGCGCCACGAACCACGCCCATGCCGGCCTGGCAGTGGCGGACATTCCCGGTGTTTTTCGCCTTTGCCGCCGGCGGCTTCGTGGGGCTGTACATGGGCATCTTCGCGAGCGAAAGCTCCGGATTCTTCGTCTTCGCCTCGGCATTCTGGGCGGTGTTGTTGGGACTGGGCTTTTCACGGTTTACGACGCGCTGGATCATGAGCCGGCAGTGGGCCCAGCGGCGCGCGGCCACGAAACGCCGGGGGCGCTGACTCGCCGTCCGGACGAAATCCGGGCCGAACTTCGACCGACTGCGAACGCATGAAAAATGGAGCGGCAGACTTCGTGTAGGGTTGACACGAAGTCGGACGGCGTGGCACCTTGTATGGGAGACTTAGTGTATCAGTGACACTAAGTACGGAGGGACGCCGATGACCGCTGTAGTACGCCCGACCGTTTCGGAATATGCCGAGTTGCTGGCGAAGTACACCGACCCGGACACGTGCCCCACGGACGCGCTCCAACCCCTGCCGCTGATTGAAGAACCCGCGTTCGTGAGCTGGCAACAGGACATCCCGCGCGCGTACCTGGAGATGAGCCCGGAGGAGCTGGACCGGCGGATCTCGGCGGCACGCGAGGTGCTGGGGAAGAAGCTCGTGGTCCTCGGGCACCACTACCAGCGGGACGAGGTCATCAAGTACGCGGATTACACGGGCGACAGCTTCAAGCTGGCCCGGCTCGCGGCTGACCAGGAAGGCGTGGAATTCGTCCTCTTCTGCGGCGTCCACTTCATGGCTGAGGCGGCGGACATCCTGACCGAACAGAACGTGAAGGTCATCCTGCCGAACATGGCGGCAGGTTGTTCGATGGCCGACATGGCCGACCCGGACGACGTGTACGCGGCCTGGGACGAAATCCACGAGATGCTCGGCGATGGCGCGAGCGTGGTCCCCGTTACCTACATGAACAGCGCGGCCAGCCTGAAGGCGTTCGTGGGCGAGCAGGGCGGCCTGGTGTGCACCTCGAGCAACGCGGACAAGGCCCTCAATTGGGCGTTCGAACGCGGCGACAAGATCCTGTTCTTCCCCGACCAGCACCTTGGCCGGAACACGGGCTATGCGATGGGCATCCCGCTCGACGAGATGGTGCTCTGGAACTGGCGGCTGCCGAATGGCGGCACGACACCGGAACAGCTCCGGAAAGCGAAGATGATCCTCTGGCAGGGCCACTGCAGCACGCACCAGCGCTTCAGCGTCGAACAGATCGAGAAGGCCCGGCGCGATTACCCGGGCATCAACGTCATCGTGCACCCGGAGTGCAAGTGGGACGTGGTGCAGGCGGCCGACCAGAGCGGCTCGACGGAGAAGATCCTGAAAGCGGTCAATGAAGCGCCCGCGGGGTCCGCATGGGCTGTCGGTACCGAGATCAACATGGTGAACCGGCTGGCGCACCAGAACCCGGACAAGACGGTGTTCTGCCTCGACCCTGTCGTCTGCCCCTGCAGCACCATGTACCGGATCCACCCGGCCTACCTCGCCTGGACGCTGGAAGGCCTAATCGCGGGCCATGTCGTGAACGAAATCAAGGTCGATCAGGAAACCCGGAAGTGGTCGCTGGTGGCCCTGGAGCGGATGCTGGCGCTTCCCTGAGGGCGACAAGCGTGGTCTGCGCTCAGCATTGACTGTAATAACGCAAATCGCTACGGTCCGCCAACTTCGGTGGAGGACGAACAGCTTGTCGAGCAACAATCCGTTTGGACCGAAGGGCTCGCGAGCAGCCCCACCAACTTCGCGGCAGACATCGCCAGACGACGCCATCGTTCGAGGAACCGGCCTCCGGCCTCTGGAGAACGAGCAGATCGTTCACTCGCTCAAACGCGGCGAGTTCGAATCGAACTTGCAGGGCGAGGGTCTCGGCCTGTTCCTCACTGATCGCCGGTTGATTCTCCACGGAACGCATCGGATCTTCCTCGTAATTCCGTCCGGCCGAAAGGTCCGAGCCGCGTATCTTGAAGACGTGGATACTGCTGGCGTGCAGACAAAACGGTTGTCTCAATGGCTCCTTGCCGTCGGCCTTTTCCTCCTGCTGGTCGGCTTCGCCGGAATGATCGCCGGCGGGCAGGACGACGGCAGCCTTTCCCGCTCCGACGGCGTCACGGTGCTCGTCGTTGGAGCGATCGCTACTCTTCTCTGGATCTTAATCAAGCGAGATCAGGTCGTGTTTTCGGTGGCTGGCTCGGACCATTTCGAGTTCGACACATTCAAAGGGTCGTCTGGGACCGACCGCGCCGCCGAATTCCTCAATGCCTTTTATCGGCTGCGGCCGGAACTGAAGGTTCGTAGGTAGCTCGATTCAATTCTCGCTCCCTATCGCGCGGTACTTGCGTCTCCGGTACTCCGCCACCTCCTCCCTCGTCCGCGTCAGGAGGTCATCGATCATTTCGGCCAGGTGAGCAACGCGGTCGGCCGCAGCTTCGATTTCCAACAGGCGTTGTTTGGCGTCTTCCTCGACCTGGAGCCAGGGGCCAAGGAAGTTCACGAGCTCGTGGGGACTGTCGGGGAGGCGAAGACCCTGGGCCCACTGGTCGGTGAGCGAAAGTGCCATCCGGAAGTAGAGGGGGAACGTCGTCCGAACGGTCTCGACGGCGAGGCTGAGGTTCGGAGTGGGTGGCTCGTCCCGGTCGGGCAGGTACTCGACCTCACCGTAGGGATAGGGACGAGCCGGGAGCATGCGCAGGAGGCGGAAGCGGTGAACGCCACGCGCGTTGAGGACGAATCGCCCACCTTCGACCTCGCGACATTCCTCGATGCGGGCGGTGGTCCCGATGCTGTGCGGGATGGCCCCACCCCCAACCTCTTCGCCTTCGCGGATGAGCAGGACACCGAATTCGCCGCCAGAATCGAGCAACTCGCGGATCATCACCCGGTAGCGCTCTTCGAAGATGCGCAGGGGCAGTTCCATCCCCGGGAAGAGGACCGTGCGGAGCGGAAAGAGCGGTAGTTCCACGGGGCCTCCGCGCGGCATCACTTCCTCGATTGCAGCCACTTCTCCAGGTCTGGCTGGTGCTCTTCGAAGTGGTGGATGCCGGCGCCATGGAGGAGGCGGTTGCCGATCAGCGGGCGCCCCTTTTCCGCATCTTCGCCGTAGAGATTCTCAGGGAGGGATCGAGCAGCGTCGCTGTACGCGCGGAAGGCGGCATCCCACGCTTCGAGCGCGGCGCGACCGGGTTTTGCCTGGAGTGCGAACTTCTCGTTCCACGTGTCGGCGTTGGAGTAGTCGACACCTTCCGGCGTTGGGCGTTCGCCGCGGCCGACGCGCTCGATCGCGGCTGTCATCTCGCGGTACCAGCCCTCCATGTGGGCCAGGCAGTGCGAGAGATTCCAGGTACCGAGCCAGGGCTCGGCGTAGGCAGCGTCATCGAGTGCCGAAAGCGGTGCGCGGAACTTCTGATAGCCACTGTCGAGCGCGGCAAGTGCATCGGCCTTCGTGGCCATGGTGATCCTCCTCGTTCAGGCGAGCCCTGCGAGCTTCTTCGCGTATTCCAGTGTGCGCCTCCCGTCGTATGCGCGGGAGATCATGAGCTTCTCGGCTTCGAGCGAGCCTTCGGCGTGGATGGCGAGGACGGCGTGGTAGCCGCCAAAGTCGCCCGTCGTGAGATCGCTGACCATGTTCATGGCGCGGGTGCGCATCTCGCCGTCGATTCCGGCGCGGCCGCCCAGGTACTTTCGGAGCAGGCCGCCCGTGTCGGGACTGGCGAAGTCCTCGACACCAGGCCCGGTGACGAGCATGCCGCCGGCGATGTCCTGCACGTGCTGAAGCGCCTCGTGGTAGTGGTGGGCGAAGTGGTATTTCGCCATGTTGGTGGTGAGTGCATCTGGCGCGAAGATGCCGTGCTCGTCGGCGGCGCCGCGGATCGCGGCCATCTCGGTGAGCGCGCGGAGCGTCTCGGCGTAGCTGATGAGCCAGATGAGCTTGTCGCGGACGTGCGCGGCCTTCGAGATGCCGTTCATGTCG
>CAUJEQ010000119.1 GCA_963169135.1 Chloroflexota bacterium | reverse complement strand
GGGGATGTTGCCATCGCCCATAGAGACGGCCCAGACGCGGGGGTGGGTGGTGGTGGCGGCGGTGCCGGTGACGATGAGGCGGAAGTCGTTGGCGCTCCAGCTGGCGGCTAGGCCGGTGATGGTATTGACGTCTGCGGTGCGGGTCCAGGTGGTGCCGGAGCCCGCCCACGAGCCGGAGGTGCGGCGAAGCCGCTTCAACGCGGAGGTGGTGCCGAGGGTGTAGAAGGCGCAGGTGTTGCCGGTGGAAGGGCGGCAGGCGGCGGCGACGGCGCCGATGGCGGCGGCCTCGGTGACGATGGTTGTGGGGCCGCTCCAGGTGCTGCCGTCGTCGGCGGAAGTCCAGGCTTTGAGGGTGGTGCCATCGCCGACGAGGATGAGGGCCTCGCTGGCGTAGGCGGCGATGGCGACGGGGGAGCCCGCGGCGACGGCGCCGATAGAGGCGGACCAGCTGCCGAAGTCCTGGCGGGTTTTGATGGCTCCGGCGTCGTTGCGAACCTGGAGGAAGGTGGAGTTAGCGAAGGTAGCGGCGTGGGGTACCTCGGTCTCGGCGCCGTCGACGTCTTGTGTGGGGCGGAGGGAGAGGATGCCGTTACGGGTGGCGTTGACGGTGAGGGAGAGAGCAGGCAGGCGGCGTGGCTGCTGCTGGTGAGACTCGAGGGCGGAGCCGAGCGTAAGCACGGTTAGAACATGTGTACTATGCAGGGCAAATCAAAGGGCTACGTGGCACGCCCCCGGCGACCTACCGGAGCATCAGCGGCGGGTAGTGGGGGAAACGGGCGCGGCGCACCGGCCCGAGACGGTCGAGGGCGATGCTCGCCTGCCCGGTCATGAACTCGGCCCGCAGCGCCCGGAGGACGCCGGCCAGGTCTTCGGCCTGGGGCTTCTGCACGTTCACAAATCGGAGGCGGATGAGCCACCCGCTGAGCGGGTCGGGGCCAAGCGAGACCGGAGCGCACGACAAGACCAGGGGCCGCTCGTCATCCGGGAAGAGCGTCAGATCGAAGGGAGCCTGGCCGCCAGCGGGAACGCTCGGGAGCGTAATCGAGGCTCCTTGCGCCGAGAGGTCGAGCAGCGCGCCTTCCACTTTGCCGCCGGGCCACGTGGCAACACACGCCAGGGCGGCGGGGTAGCGCGGCTCTTTCCGGCGCGATGCAAAGCCAGGGCGAAGCATCTCCATATCGATAATGTCGGCATCCTGACGCGTCGCCGCAGTGCCAGAGTGAAACCTGGCCCGGCTCAGTTCACCTGGCGCTCGCGGCCCTCCCAGTAGGGCGCCCGGATTTCGCGCTTCAGGATTTTGCCGGACGGGTTGCGCGGCAACATCTCCGCGAAGTCGATGCTCTTGGGCACCTTGTAGCCCGCGATCCGTTCCCGGGCGAAGGCGATCAGCTCGTCGGGGGTGACCTCCGCGCCCGGCTTCTTCACCACCACCGCCTTGACGGCCTCGCCCCAGCGGTCGTCCGGCACGCCGACGACGGCCACATCGGCGATGGCCGGATGCCCGAAGAGGGCCGACTCGACCTCGGCCGGGTACACGTTTTCGCCGCCGGAGACGATCATGTCCTTCACGCGGTCGTGGATGTAGACGTAGCCGTCGGCGTCCATGTAGCCCGCGTCGCCGGTGTGGAACCACTCGCCGCGGATGGCCTTCGCGGTCTCCTCGGGGAGGTTCCAGTAGCCCTTCATGATCTGTGGCGTCTTGCAGATGATCTCGCCCACCTCGCCGACGGGGAGGTCATCGCCATTCGCGTCCACGATCCGGATGGTGACGTTCGCCAGGGGCCGCCCGCACGAACGCATGCGCTGGTTCCCGTTCGGGTCATGGTCTTCGGGCGGGAGGTAGGTCACCACGCCGGTCGTCTCGGTGAGCCCGTACACCTGGGCGAAGTCGGACTTGAAGGTCGCGATGGCGTTCCGCAGGAGGTCCAGCGGGATGGGCGAAGCCCCATACGCGATGAACCGCAGGGTGGAGAAGTCGGTCTCCTGCACCCCCGGGGTCTGCAGCAAGAAGAGGAGCACCGCGGGCACGAAGAGCGCGCGGGTGACACCGTAGGTGGGGATCGCGCGGAGGATCTCGGGCGGGATGATGTCGCGAATGATGATGGACTTCGCGCCTGCGTAGAGGCCCACGATGCCCCAGCCGCTCCCGGCGATGTGGAAGAGCGGCATGCACACCAGGTTCACGTCCTCGGGCGTCCACACTTCGCCCCACTCGCGGGTGGCCGAAGGCAGGAGGGCGAAGAAGTTGTTGTTCGTGAGCATGGCGCCCTTTGGGTGCCCGGTCGTGCCGCTCGTGTACATCTGGATTGCGACATCTTCGCCGTCGATGGGGATGCGCGGGTCGGTGGCGGACTGGGCGTCGCGCCAGGCGGGGTAGTGTTCCCAGCCCTCGTGCGGCGCGTCGATCGCGATGACCTTCTTCACCGTTTTCAGGTCGGCGGCGACCTTTTCGACCACGGGGAAGAACTCCTGGCCGACGAACAACACCTCGGCGGCTGCGTCATTGATGACGTAGGCGACTTCCGGCGGTGCGAGCCGCCAGTTCACCGCCACGAGCGCGGCGTTCGCCTTCGCGGACCCGAAGAGCGCCTCGAAGAACACATCGGAGTTCTTATCAAGGTAGGCGACGCGCGCCTGCGGTTTGAGCCCCGCAGCGATAAGGCCGTTCGCTATCTGGCTGGCGCGCCGATCGAGTTCGCCGAAGGTGGTCTCACGATCCTGGTACACCATGGCGATAGCGCCGGGCCGTGCCTGGGCATGTGCCCGGGTCACATCTGCGAGTGTGCGGACATCGATCTCCGTGGTCATCGTTTCTACCCCCAACACCAGAAGAGGTGGGGAGTTTCGCCTGTTGACCGCCCGGTAGGCAAGAAGGGGGGTGTGAGTTTCACGTTTCGTGGCGAATGGTCCGGCCCCGTGGTGTACTGGCGCTGCAGTGGCTCATGACTGACCCGCCTCGGATTTTCGTGCGCCTTCGGGGCTCCGCCCCAAATTCGGGTAACAATATACTTGACTCAGTAGATTGAACCTGAGACAATGCCTTTTGTAAGGAGTCAAAAGGCCATGAACAAACCCCCTAGCACCCTGATGGAAGCAATCCGCTACTTCGCCGATGCGGATGTGTGCCAGGAGTTCATGGTCACGCTCCGGTGGGGTGAAGGCCCGGTCATCTGCCCGAACTGCGGGCGGAATGACGTGCGCTACATCGCGACTCGGCGGCTTTGGGAGTGCAAGGACAAGCACCCTAAGCGCCAGTTCAGCGTGAAGGTCGGAACCATCTTCGAGGATTCGCCGATCGCTCTGGATAAGTGGCTTGCGACCATTTGGCTGATCGCCAACGCGAAGAACGGGATCAGTTCCTACGAAGTCGCCAAGGCCATCGGCGTCACTCAGAAATCTGCATGGTTCATGCTCCACCGCATCCGGCTCGCCATGCAGTCCGGGGACTTCGGCGGGAAGATGTCCGGGCAGGTGGAAGTCGATGAAACCTTCATCGGCGGCAAGTCCCGATTCATGCACAAGGACAAGCGGGCCGTGAAGATCACCGGCACTGGCGGCGCGGGCAAGGCCGCTGTGCTCGGCCTGTTGGAGCGCCACGGCCCGGACGGGCACAGCGTCGTGCGAACCAAGCACGTCGCCAGTCGCCGCGCCCACACCCTCAGCCCGGAAGTCCGCAAGCACGTTAAACCCGGTTCCGAGCTTTTCAGTGACGCGCTCGGCTCCTACCGGAACCTTGCCGCTGACTTCGAGCATCAAGTTATCGACCATGCCGAGGCTTACGTTGATGGCCAGATCCACACCAACGGGATCGAGAACTTCTGGAGCCTGTTGAAGCGGGCGATTAAGGGCACCTACGTCAGCGTGGAACCCTTCCACCTGTTCCGCTATCTGGACGAAGAAACCTTCCGCTTCAACGCCCGCAAGTCCGATGACGCTGGCCGTTTCAGCCGTGTGGCGGCTTCCGTTGTCGGCAAGCGGCTCACCTATGCCGAGTTGACGGGCGTACAAACGGCCTGAACGCCGAGAAGGTAGAGGCAAGCGCAATGGCAACGCCGAAGAAACCGCCACCGGAGCCACCAGAGGAATTCCAGAGGTTCGAGCGGCTGGCCCGAAAGCTAG
>CAUJEQ010000118.1 GCA_963169135.1 Chloroflexota bacterium | reverse complement strand
TGTGAAATCAGCGGGTCGCTGGTGAAGTCCACCGCCGCCTTCCGGTCGACGATGATGTTCTCGGTCATCGTGGTGGCGCTGGTGTTCTCCATGCCCCCGAAGACGAAGTCGCGCACCACAACCTGGCTGTACTTGGACCATGGGTATTGCATCCCCGTCAGCTTCTCGAACAGAGTGACCATCGCCGGCGTGTTTGCGAAGGTACGCTCGCCGTCGGCCACGTCTTTCTCCTCGACGAAGTAGTCGATGGTGAGCCCGTCGCGGGTCGCGTCGATGCGTGACAGTTGCCCCGCCGCCAGCGTCAGGAGGTAGGTCGAATGCGGCCGGTCCTGGTGCCAGTGGAACGTGCGCGTGCCGTCGCGGTTTTTCTTGTCCTGCAGCAGGCGGCCGTTCGAAAGGGCGTACCAATCGCCCGGTACAGCCACGATCATCTCCGAAGTGGCCTTTTCGCTCGGGTGGTCGAAGCACGGAAGCCAGTAGCGCGTGTCCTCGTCCTGGCACTGCGTCCACACCTGCACCGGCTTGGCAGGATACGCCTGGTCTGGCGCAATGAAGTACATGCCGATGCGCGGGCGGGCCTCATAGGTGACCGCGACCGCAACCTCCTGGCCGCGCTTCCGGCCCTCGCCCAGGTCGATGCGCAGCTTCGCGCCGTCGTAGTCAAACGGAGCCGGCTTCTTGGCCACCGTCACGGCGGTGATGGTCATGTCGATGGCATCGAACTCGACGTAACGCGTGCCGTCATTGAGCGGCGCGACCGTGTGCGTCACGGTGCCGGAGACCCGCCTGCCAGGCACGTCAAGCTTGATGTCGATCTTCATA
The DNA here is from genome assembly GCA_963169135.1 of Chloroflexota bacterium. Lineage (GTDB taxonomy): Bacteria > Chloroflexota > Dehalococcoidia > Tepidiformales > Tepidiformaceae > Amarobacter. The sequence goes on along the minus strand of CAUJEQ010000118.1, from coordinate 8,532 downwards.
TGCAGGACGTCGACGACCCGGTCACGCGGCCAGACCGGGCGGTCCCCGGGAAGTGCGTGCGGCAGCGTGCGGGGTTCGTCTCCCAGGCGGCCACAGCCGATCCGTTCTCCGTGCAGCAGCGACATGACAGCTCACCCCATTCCCGAATTGCCCGGCGATCCTACCGTTCGCGGTGGCTAGGGGCGACGAACCGGAAGCGCGCTACGATGCGTGCCCCTTCAGCCATGCGAGCACTTCGGCGCCATGCGTGTCTGGCTTCACCTTCGGCCAGACCTTCGAGACCTTGCCCTCGGGGCTGATCACGACGGTGGAGCGGATAATGCCCTCGTACGTCTTGCCGTACATGTTCTTCGTTCCCCACGCGCCGAAGGCCTTCGCGACGGCGTTGCCTTCATCGACCAGCAACTGGAACGGCAGGGAGTACTTCCCGGCGAACTTCCGATGGGCGGCCGCCGTGTCGCCGCTGACACCCAGGACCGTGGCGCCCGTGGCCTGGATTGCTGCGTGGTTGTCCCGGAAGCTGCAGGCTTCCCTCGTGCAGCCGGGCGTGTCGTCCTTCGGGTAGAAGTAGATCACGGCCCACTTGCCGCTCAGCGACGCGGTCGTGACTTCTGTGCCGTCGTGGTCCTTCAGCGAGAACGCGGGCGCGGGGGAGTCGGTTGCGGGGAAGGCCATCGGTATGCTCCTGGAGCCGGCGTCAGCCCGAAAGCTGCTGCGCCAGTTGGAGCAGCGCGAGGTTCGGCTGCGGGTGCTGGTGGCTGACTACCTCGCTCAGGGGCACCTCCACCGATCGGCCGCCCTGGCGTCCGATCATTACACCCGTGCGGCCTTCGAGCAGGGCCCCGGCGGCCATCGCGCCAGCTTCCGAGGCGACCAGCCGGTCGCGCATGGTCGGCCGGCCCCCGCGCTGGATGTGCCCGAGCACGACAACGCGGTATGGGTGGTTCAACGCCTTCCCGACGGCGGCACCGACGGAGAATGCGCCGCCCGCCTCATCTCCTTCCGCGACCACGATGATGTGGCTCCGTTTGCCGCGAGAAATTGAGGCCCGCAATTGCTCCACCAGTCGTCCCGTCTGGTCGGTCGCCTCGGGTACAAGCACGCCCGCCGCTCCACCGGCAACGGCTGTGTGCAGGGCGATGGCGCCACTCGTCCGCCCCATGACCTCTACAAAGAACATCATCCCGGTGGAGACACTCGTGTCGCGGATCTGGTCGATGGCGAGCAGTGCCGTGTTCACCGCGGTGTCAAAGCCGATTGTCTCGTCGGAACCCCAGACATCGTTGTCGATAGTGCCGGGGATTCCGGCGACAGGGACGCCGCACTCGTCCTGCAGGGCGAGCGCCCCACGAAAGCTGCCGTCGCCCCCGACGATGATGAGACCGTCGATGCCATCGGACCGCATCTGGGTCGCCGCACGCTCTCGCACCTGGGGATCAAGGAACGCCTGGGAGCGAGACGTGCCGATGATGGTTCCGCCCCGCTGAATGATGTTGCCGACTGCTCGGTCATCCAGCTCGACGAAGTTCGCCTCGACGAACCCTGCGAAGCCATCGATGTAGCCAGCCATCGTCGCCCCGCGGGACGTGACGGTGCGGACGGCAGCGCGGAGGGCGGCGTTCATGCCGGGCCCGTCTCCGCCGCTGGTGAGAATCCCGAGTCGTTTCATGTACCTACTCTGACGCCCAGCCCTTGGCGGGTGCAAGGCCCCTGTGCATGGCGTGCCATTCCCGGGCCGCGAGTGGCATTCGTTGCTCGCACCTCCCCGCGTCCGTAGCATTCTGGAATGCAGCCCCTCCTCAAGTTCCTTCGCAGAAACAGGATCGCCGTGGGCGCGGCTGCCGGCGCCGGCCTGGCGCTGGCCGTGGCAATCGCGGCGATCGCACTGCTCGGCGGGGGCGGGACTACCTCGGCCGCACCGGAATCCACACCCACTGCCCTGCCCACCAGCACAGCCACGGCAACCCGAGGCGCAACCGTCGGCGTCACGCCATCGGCCACGCCGGTTCGCTACTACGGCATTCTCGACGGCGCGGAGATGACCGCCGCCGAGTGGGCCGAGCGCAAGGACCTGCTGCCGCTCGCCATCATGATGGACAACACGCCGAACTCCTACCCACACTCCGGCCTCGAACAGGCTGACCTCGTGTACGAGGCGTTCGTTGAGGGTGGCATCACGCGCCTGATGGCGGTGTTCTGGAGGCGCGAGGCCGACCTCGTCATGCCCGTCCGCTCGGCCCGCACGCCGTTTGTTATCTGGGTGGCGGAACTGGGTGCGCTCTACGGCCACGCCGGCAGCGCCAACACCGTCAACGACGCGAACGCAGGCGGCCAGATCATCGAATGGGGCGTGAAGGACCTGAACGCGTTTTCACCGGAAGCCAACACCGGCTATTACCGCGACCTCGGCCGTTACGCGCCATACAACCTGGCCACCAGCACGAGGAAGCTGCGCGACATCGCGGCCACCCTGGGCTTCGCCGGGCCTTCGGCGCTGGAGTCATGGAAGTTCCGTGACTCGGGTGATCCGTCAAGCGTCGGCACGAAGGCGGAAGGCATCGAGGTTGACTTCCAGGGCAGCCGGTATAGCTGGCAGCTCATCCAGTGGAAGTGGGACGCCGAGGCAAAGGCGTATGGCCGCTATCAATTCGGCGGCCCCCACATCGATGCGGTCAGCGAGAAGCAGCTCATGTTCAACACGGTGATCGTGCTCCTTGCTCCCGGACAGGTGGTCGACGAGTCGGGCCACGTCCTTCTCGAACAGCTCGGCGAAGGTCCCGCGACCGTGTTAACCGGTGGCAAGGCGGTCACGGGTACTTGGAAGAAGGCCGAGCGCGATTCGCGCACGCGGTTCTACGACCAGTCGGGGCAGGAGATCGCGTTTGAGCGCGGCCCGATCTTCATCGAGGTCATCGGCCACCAGAGCAAGCTGACCGTCAAGGCCACCGCCGCCGAACTGCCGGCCCTGCCAGCGTACGAGCCCCCGCCTCCCGGCACCGGCCTGGTCGCGCCGGATGATTCGGCACCTGATGAACCGGAACCTACAGTCACTACTATTCCCAGCCCGACGCCTTCGCCCAGGCCAAGCCCCACGGGGGCAACCGGTTCGCCGTCGCCCGGGCCTTCGGCCAGCGCTACCGCGTCTCCGGACGGGACGACACCGTCTCCGGAAAGTTCCGCAACCACGACCGCCGAGCCCGATGCCAGCACCTCGCCCGAACCAGCCTCCGCCACTGCATCACCCTAGTGGGGATGGTGGCCGTTGGTCTTCACGCACACGTGCCCCGAGGGATCCATCGGTGCTGTGCACAGGGGGCAGGCAGGCCGACCGGCCGATACGACTTCTCTGATCTGCCGGCGGAGCTCGAACCCCCGCCGGTAGTCGAACTCCATGGTCGCGCCGTGTGTCTCCTCGGCGCCTGGCGGGCCGTCCGCGGCGATGAGCACGATGCGCTGGGCTTCGGTGTTCACGCCCATCGAGAGCTGCGCGAGTTGCAGTTCCACAAGTGCGTTCAGCGGAAGCACGGCTTCGGGCTGAGCGTCGTCGAGAGGCAACCGCTGGTAGGCGTAGCCCTCGTCCTTCAAAACGGTGTCGATGGCTTCGCCCAGGGCTGCCAGCTGCTCCTTCTCCAGCCAGAGCGTGGCGGTCTCGCCGGAGTCGTTCATCGCTCGGAGGCGGAAACGCCGCTGACCGGGCTGGCCGATCGCCTCTGCGGATATGTGGATGAGTGGTCCGAAATCGCGCGTCCCTGGCATGTGCATCCGATCGTAGGCGACCAGCGCGTTTTCGTCGCTCGCCGGTGCTGCCGTCCCGCCTCGGAAGAAGCACGAAGCAAGTGACATCTATACGCTACCGCCCCGGCGGCAGAAAATTCACGAAACACATACGGTGTAGGGCAAGTCGCGACAGAATATGTCGCGAAGGCAGGGTACTTTCCCGGCAACTCCCGCCGGGGGCCAAGTTACTCGCCCAGAGGTGAGCGGCATGACTGAACAAACAAGACGATCCACTCGGTTGGTCCGCATACGCGATCTCTTCGTGAAGCGCGGCAACCTCAGCGCTTCCGAGCTCGCCCGAGAGCTCGGCTACAGCCAGCGCACCATCCAGCGCGACCTGCTCGCGCTCGATTCCGAGCTGAATGTGCCGCTCGTCTATGAGAACCGCCGCTGGCGGATCATGGAAGGCGCCAATGTGGTCTTCGGTCCGGTGCGCCTGACGCTGCACGAGTCCCGGGCCGTGTATTTTGCCACCCGCCTCATGCTCCGATCGGCCGACGAACGCGACCCTGACGGGATCGCTGCCCTCGAGAAGATCGCGGACGCGCTGCCTGCCGGTGTGGCCAGCCACATGCGCCGCACCGTGGCGGAGTACTCGGCCCTCCCCGCCGACATGCAGTACATCGAGGTCGTGCGTCGCCTCACCGAGGCCTGGGCATCCAACCACACGGCCACCATCACCTACCGTTCAGCTTCTGCCGCCGGGCCCCGGACAACCGACCTCGACCCCTACCTTCTCGACCACACCCAGAGCGGTACGTACGTTGCCGGTTACAGCTCGGAGCACCGCGAAGTGCGCATCTTTAAGGTGGATCGCATCAGCGATGTCGACGTCACGGCGCGCGAATTCGAACCGGGGGATGTCCAGGAGATCGCCGACCGTCTGCGCAACAGCTGGGGCGGGGTGGTATTCGGCGAATCCCACTACGACGTGACCGTCGAGTTCGCACCCGGCGTTTCGAACCGGATCCGTGAGAGCTACTGGCACCCGTCCCAGACACTCGAGGACATGCCAGGCGGAGGTATCCGCCTGTGCGTTTCGCTGCCCAGCTTGCTGGAGATCACCCCGTGGGTCCTCAGCTGGGGAGCCGCCGCCACCGTCATTGAACCGCCGGAGCTTCGCGATGCTGTCGCCACGGCGCTCCGCGAGGCCGCCGCGAACTACAACTGACCCCGCCGCGCCGCATACACTCTCCGGATGCAATCACCCGATGACCTCCGCAACCGCAGGGAAGCGGTTGCGCGCCTCTGGGACATGTCCCGTGGGGCTGCCCTCATACCGGGCGGCCTGCCCGTGCCCGTGGCGGGCACCGACCAGTACCACGACTTCCACGCCCACCCGGAGTTCACCTACCTCTCCGGCGCCCGCCTTGCCGGTTCCGCGCTGGCCTTCGATCCGGGCGATGGCTGGGTCCTGTTCGCGCCCGTCGCCGGCATCGAGGAGCGCGTCTGGGTGGGCGACGGCGAGGACCTGGAAGCCCTCGCTGCCTCGACCGGGCTCCGCGTCCGGCCTCTGGCCGAGCTGCAGAGCTGGCTCGAGCGTCGCCGCGGCGAAACGGTCGCCCTCCTGGGGAACGACGACATCACGCACCACCCGGCCGCTTACGGAGTCGAAGGCTGGACCGCCCTCGAACCGGATGTGGATGCAGAGCTGTCCGCCCGCCTCAGCGAGCAGGTCTCTGAATCCCGCCGGACCAAGGATTCTTCCGAGATCGCGCTCATGCGCTCCGCGGCCGGCGCGTCCCGCGCCGGTCACCTGGCCGCCCTGCGACTCGCCCGCACCGGCATGAGCGAACGCCAGCTGCAAATCGAGCTCGAGGCTGAGTTCTTCCGCAACGGCGCCGAGCGCACGGCCTACGGCTCGATCGTCGGCACCGGCTCGAACGGCGCCGTCCTGCACTTCTCGCCGACATCGCGCGCCCTCCGGGATGGCGAAGTCGTGCTCATCGATGCCGGCGCAGAGGTTGGGGGCTACGCCAGCGACGTAACCCGCACGTTTCCGGTCGGTCCCCGGTTCGAGGGCATCCAGCGCGACCTCTACCAGCTCGTGCTCGATGTCCAGCAGGCCGCCATCGGCGAGATCCGCCCGGGAGTCGAGTACAAGGACCTCCACCTCGGCGCGGCTGAACGCATCGCCAGCGGGCTGGCCGACCTCGGCATCCTTCGCGGTAACCCGGCAGACCTCGTCGAGCGCGACGTCCACGCCTTGTTCTTCCCCCACGGCCTCGGGCACATGCTCGGGCTCGCCACCCACGATGCGGGCGGCTGTCTGAAGGGCCGGACCCCCAGCGACCGCTTCGGCCTGAAGTGGCTCCGCGCCGACCTGCCGCTCCAGCCCGGCTACGTCGTCACCATCGAGCCCGGCATCTACTTCATCCGCGCCTTGCTGACCGACTCCGGCCGCCGCGAGCAGTACCGCGACGCGGTCGATTGGGAGCGCGTGGACCGCCTCCTCGATTTCGGCGGCATCCGCATCGAGGACGACGTGCTGGTGACCGCGACTGGCGCCGACGTGCTCAGCGGCGCCATCCCGAAGTCCATTTCCGACATTGAAGCGCTCCGCGCGGAGGCCAACAGCCGATGACCCGGCCCTACGAATCGCTCACCATAACCCAGGTCGCCACCTTCCCCCGCCCCGGCACCGTCGTCCCCGGGCACCTCGGTTTCACGCCCGATGGAGATGCCGTGACCTACCTGTTCAGCGCCGAAGGCAGCCTCGTCCGTAGCCTCTGGCGCTTCGACCTTGGCACCGGCGAGCGCACCGTCCTCGCCGGGCCCCCTCCGGCCTCGACCAGCGAAGGCGAGCTCTCACGCGAGGAGGAACTCCGCCGCGAACGCGCACGCCTGCGCGAACTCGGCGTGACCGATTACCAGTTCGCCTCGAAATCGGACCACCAGGTGCTCCTCGTGCCCGGCGGTGGCCGCCTCTGGGTCAGCATCGATGGCAGCGAGATGCGCGAAATCGATAGCTCGGCCGGCGCCGTCGACCCCCACCTCAGCCCCGACGGCAGGCAGATCGCATTCGTCCGCGACAACGAACTCTGGGTGCTGCCGGTGTCCGGCGGCGAGCCGCGCAAGCTCACCGCTGGCGCCGAGCCGGCCCTGACGAACGGCCTCGCCGAGTTCATCGCCCAGGAGGAACTCGACCGCGACCGCGGCTTCTGGTGGAGCCCCGACGGCACGAAGATCGCGTTCATCCGCGCCGATTCGCGCCACATCCCCGACTACGCCATCGTCCACCAGGGCAAGGACGAGGTCGACACCGAGCCCCACCGTTACCCGTTTGCCGGCCAGCCCAACGCCTACCTCGACCTCGGCGTGGTGGACCTGGCATCGGGCGCCACGACCTGGATGGACCTCGGTCCGGACCGCGACATCTATGTCGCCCGCGTCGGCTGGCGCCCCGACGGGGCACTCACCGCGCAGGTCCTCTCGCGCGACCAGCGGACCCTCCGCCTCGACGTGTTCGATGCTGCCGGCGTACCCACGACGCTCATCGAGGAGCACCGCGAGCCGTGGATCAACCTCTACGGCGATACCGGCTTCCTTGCCGACGGCAGCATCGCCTGGCTGAGCGAGGAGTCCGGCTTCTGCCACCTCTACCTCCACGCCCCCGATGGCCGCCGCATCCGCCAGCTCACCAGCGGCGACTGGGTGGTCACCAGCCTGGTCGGCGTCGACGAGGACCAGCGCCTGGCTTTCGTCGTGGCCACGAAAGCCTCCGTCCTCGAACGCCACCTCTACAGCGTGCCGCTCGACGGCGACGAAATCGTGCGCCTCACCGGCGAGCGAGGCTGGCACGGCGCCGTCCTCTCGCCGAAAAACGACCGCTTCATCGACTCGTGGAGCAGCCTCGAACACGGGCCCCGCGTGGCCGTCCGCGATATGACCGGCGCCCTCATCGCAGACGCTTTTGCGAACGAGGGCGCCGAAGCCTCGACCCTCGGTCTGCAGCCCCCTGAGTTCACGACCGTCTCCGCCGCCGATGGCACGCTCCTCCACGGCGCTATCTACCGCCCACCGCTCCTGGAGCCCGGACGGCGCTGTCCCCTCGTCGTCTCCGTCTACGGCGGCCCCCACGTCCAGCGCGTCGCCGACGACTGGATGCTCACGGTCGACCTGCGCGCCCAATACCTCGCCCAGCAGGGCTACGTCGTGCTCAAGCTCGATAACCGAGGCAGCCTGAACCGTGGGCTCGCCTTCGAAGCCGCCATCGCCGACCGCATGGGCACGGTCGAGGTCGACGACCAGGTGGCCGGCGTGCGCCACATGGCCGCCCTGCCCTACGTCGATGGCTCGCGCGTCGGCATCTACGGCTGGAGCTACGGCGGCTACATGACCTGCATGGCCATGATGCGCGCCCCGGAGGTCTTCAAGGTCGGTGTCTCGGGTGCCCCGGTGACCGACTGGGACGGCTACGACACGGGCTACACCGAGCGCTACATGGGCACGCCCCAATCCAACCCCGAGGGCTACCACGACAGCTCCGTCCTCACCCACGCTGCGAAGCTCCAGGGCAAGCTCCTCCTCGTCCACGGCATGGTCGACGAGAACGTCCACTTCCGGCACACCGCCCGGCTCATCGTCGCCCTCACCGCCGCCGACAAGGACTACGACCTGCTCGTCTTCCCGGAAGAGCGCCACATGCCCCGCGACCTGTAGGGCATGGAATACCAGGAGCGCCGCGTCCTCGACTACCTCCGCCGGAACCTCTGAGGCTGATCCCGCGTCTTGAGAAGAGTGCGCAGCATGAGA
>CAUJEQ010000117.1 GCA_963169135.1 Chloroflexota bacterium | reverse complement strand
GCCGAGTCGGCCCCATTCAGTGCCGCCCACCTCACGGCGATGTACGGCTGGATCGACCCGGCGGACCCGACCTACCAGGGACGGCCGGCGTAATGGGGAGGTATGCGCTCCGGAGGACATTGATCAATATCCCGGTCATCTGGTTGATCGCGACCCTGGTGTTCTTTGCGACCAACGTCCTCCCGGGTGACTTTGTCGCCCGCCGGATTGCCCAGCAAAACCCGGCGGGCGGCGAGGACACAACCGCGCAGGTCGCCCAGATCAAGAAGGACCTGGGGATCGACAAACCGATCGTCGAGCGCTATGTCCGCTACCTGTGGGACGTCGTCCGGGGAGACCTGGGCGAGTCCTACCGGTCGCGCCAGCCGGCGATCAGCGAGTTCAAGCGGGGCGCCCCCTACACCATCCAGCTCTCGTTGATGATGCTGGTGGTGGCGCTCGCGACGAGCGTCCCGATCGGCATCATCTCGGCCTTACGCCAGGACTCGATGGTGGACTACGTCCTGCGCCTGCTGGCGATCCTGGGGGTGGCCGCGCCGAACTTCTGGATCGGCACCATGCTCCTGCTGGTGGTGGTGCGCTACGAACTCTGGACGATCGACCTGATCAACTCGCCCCTGCTCTGGGAAGACCCGGTGCGCAGCCTCCAGCTGTTCATTTTGCCGGCGATTGCCGGGGGCTTTGCCTCGGGAGCGGGGATCATGCGCCTGACCCGCTCGCAGATGCTCGAGGTGCTGCGCCAGGACTATATCCGCACGGCCTGGGCCAAAGGGCTCCGGGAACGGGTCGTTGTCGTCCGCCACGCCACCAAGAACGCCATGATCCCGGTGCTCACGGCCATCGGCCTGACGGTCGCGGGCCTGCTCAGCGGGAACGTCGTCTTCGAATACCTCTTCAACATCCCCGGCGTCGGCAACCGCATCCTGACGGCGATCACCGAACGGGATGTCCCGGTGGTCCAGGCCTTCGTCCTGATCATCGCGACGTTTGTGGTCTTCGTGAACCTCGCGGTCGACATGCTGTATGGCTGGGTCGACCCGCGCATCCGTCTCTCCTAGGGGCCCCCATCGCATGACAACACAGAACGTTGCCCGGCTCGAGGAACAGTACTTCCGGCCACCGCCACAACCGGTGGCGCCGCTCCGTGCGGCCCGGGCACTCAAGAACTTCATGGTCCAGAAGCCGCTCGGCGGCTTCGGCGTCGTCCTCATCGTGCTGGTGGTCCTGACGGCCTTCCTGGCGCCGTTCATCCAGCGCTATGAACCCGATGCGGTCTTCTCCCGCGACAACCCGGACTACGATGCCGAGCTCGCCGAGAAGTCCCTCGAAGACCGCAGCATCCGTTTCCAGCACCCGCCGGAGAAGTTTGAAAAGACCGTCATCGCCGCTGTGGATGGCATCTCCGCCAGCCACTGGCTTGGCACCGACACGGCCGGCCGCGATGTCTGGTCGCGCATGGTCTGGGGCGCACAGCTCTCGCTCCTCGTGGGCGTCGGCGCCGCCATCATCGCCATCATCTTCGGGCTCTTCTTCGGGATCGTCAGCGCCTACTTCGGTGGCTGGGTCGACCTCGTGATCCAGCGGATGACCGACACACTCCAGGCCTTCCCGGCACTCATCCTCCTGCTCCTCTTCCTGCAGGTGGTGGAGAACGCCAACAAGTACCACATGACCATGGCCCTCGGCATCGTTGGCATCGCCGCGGTCATCCGCGTCGTCCGCAGCGCCGTGCTGCGCACAAGGTCGGAGCTCTATGTCGATGCCGCGCAGGTGATCGGGGCGAACGACGTGCGCGTGATGGTGCGGCACATCCTGCCGAACATCATGGCGCCGACAATCGTCATCTTCACCATCTCCATCGGCTCCTACATCGTTGCTGAATCGTCCCTCGCCTTCATCGGCTTCGGCGACCCGGCGGCCATCTCCTGGGGCAAGATGGTGAACGAAGGCCGCAAGCTCTTCCCGGCCGAGTACACCATGTCACTCGTCGCCGGGGGCGCCATCACCCTCACCGTGCTCGGGTTCAACCTCGCCGGCGATGCCCTCCGCGACGTCCTCGACCCGCGCATGCGCGGCGCCGGCAAGAGCGGCTTCTAGGTTCACGAAAGCTTATGACCGCCGTCATATCGAAGAGGTGGAGGCGGCTGTGCACAGTGCGGACAAGCAGAGGCCCTGATCGTGTCCTGCCAGGCAGGGTCGGGTGAACTCCTTTTCCGTCCCAGGGTCCCGGCCCTCGCTGCCGGGATCTCATCCCGGGCCCGAACGGGCCATTCCCACTGAATGAGAGGTTCTGATGACCGCACCTGAAACCGACCGAACCGCTGCCGGCCCCGGGGGCAACTACCGCGAACTCTGGGACTGGGACGAAGTGCGCTGGGCTTCCCACTGTATCGACTGCTACCCCGGCAACTGCCCCATGCGCGTCTATGTGAAAGACGGCAAAGTGGTCCGCGAGGAATCGGCGGCAGTCTTCCCCACGTACGAACCGGGCGTGCCCGACATGAACCCGATGGGTTGCCAGAAGGGCGTCGCCTGGGCCCGCATGGCCGAAGGCGAAGAGCGCATTCTCTATCCGCTCAAGCGGATCGGTGAACGCGGCTCATCCCAGTGGGAGCGCGTCACCTGGGACCAGGCGACGACGGAAATTGCCGACAAGATCCTCGATGCGGTGCTTGAGGTTGGCGGTGAGTCGATCATCGCGCCTTCGGGCTGCAACACCCCGCCGGCCGCTGTGGCCGGCCGCGGCTCC
>CAUJEQ010000116.1 GCA_963169135.1 Chloroflexota bacterium | reverse complement strand
GGTTCGACATCGCAGAAGAGGGCGACTTTTTCGGAGATGTCGCGCGGGACGGGGTGGTCGCTGCGGAGGACGATGGCGTCGGGCTGGATGCCCTTGGAGCGCAGTTCCCGGACGGAGTGCTGGGTGGGCTTGGTCTTGAGTTCGCCGGTTGCGCCGACCCAGGGGAGGAAGCAGACGTGGACGCTGAGGCAGTTATCGCGCGGTTGTTCGTGGCGGATCTGGCGGATGGCCTCGATGAAGGTTTCGCCCTCGATGTCGCCGACGGTGCCGCCGACTTCGCAAATGAGGACTTCGCAGCCGGTCTGTTCGGCCACGGAGTAGATGCGCGCCTTGATCTCGTTCGTGAGGTGGGGGACCTGCTGGATGGTGCCGCCGAGGTAGTCGCCTTTGCGTTCGCGATCGAGGACGGAGAGGTAGACCTGGCCGCTGGTGACGGAGGAGGCGGCGGTGAGATCCTGGTCGATGAAGCGTTCGTAGTGGCCGAGGTCGAGGTCGGTTTCGGCGCCATCGACGGTGACGAAGACCTCGCCGTGCTGGTAAGGCGACATGGTGCCGGGATCAACGTTGAGGTAGGGGTCGAGCTTCTGGATGGAGACGGAGATGCCGCGAGACTTGAGGATTCTTCCGAGGCTGGCGGTGGTGATTCCCTTGCCAACCGAACTGACCACGCCACCGGTAACGAAGATGAACTTTGGCATGGCCTCCCGCAGACCCGTCGTGCTCCATTGATGCTACGGGGAGAGGGGTGCGGGGGTCAACGAACATTTGTGTTACGGGAGGGCGGGCGCCCGACCGGGGCAAGGGCGCGCCGGCGGGGACGCGAAGAGGGCCGGGAGCTGCGGTTCCCGGCCCTCTTCGGTGCCGTGCGCTGACATGCGCCTGCGCAGGGGAGCTTCGATCGGCGGGTTACTCGATCAACATGATCGCTGTGGAACTCGACCCATTGGCGGGGCCGTTGTAGGTGGCCCCCGGTATGGCCGTCACGAAGGAGACGAACTCCGTCTCAACGGAGGTGTGGCCCCCGCCACCGGCCTCGCCGTGGAGGAACATGAAGGCGAACCCGAGGATGGTGGATAGAGCCGGGTTGTCGATCTTGTCGACCACCGGGATGATCAGGATGCGCGGGTGGCTTTCGCAGCCCGAGACAATGCTCGTCTTCCCGTCCACTGTCTTCAGGATCTGGTTCCGATCGTTGGTGTTGCAGGTCGAGGGCGGCGCGATTGCCAGGCGATCAGCGATGCCCTGCCCCGTGGGGCCCACCATGTTACCGGTCTGAGCTTCGACCTTCTGGCCCTTTTCGAACTTCTGCGTGGAGCCCTTCACGATGTCGTCGCGGTAGTTGTCCGCGCCGGTGCCGTCGAGAGCGAGGGCGCCGAAGTCGCCTCCCGAGTTGCTTCCGGCGCCGTACTTCAGGACGCACGTCTGGTTCTGCTTGAAGGTCGGTTCACCGGCGACCATCCCGTTGAAGCAACTATTGCCGAGGAAGTCCTTGTTGTCGCTGGCGACGAGGCCCCAGGGGACGATTCCGCTGCCGCCGTTGAAGGTGCCCACCCGCACCTTCGCCTTCGCCGAGACCGTCGTGCCTTTCAGGCCGACAACCCGGAGGAACGCGTAGTCCACTTTCCGGGTGGCCGTCACCTGGATGGTGTCGTTCGCATTGTAGGTCTGGGAAATAACCACGGCCGCGGAGGTGTTCGAGGCGTTGAGACCCACGTAGTTGTTCGCATTGGTCGTCGCCGCGGATGAACTCGGGAGGTCCTGGGCCCCGGCGAAGGCCGCCGCGTCAGCGACCTTCTGGAGGTCCGTCCGGGTGAACACGACGTGCCCGACATCCACGGAGAGTCCGACGATCGCGATGAATGCTGCCAGACCAGCACCCATCAGGACGAGCATCTGCCCGCTTTCTTCGCGGAAGTGGTTCCAGGCTCGCAGCATACCTTTGACCCGTGGCATAAGAGGCAACTCCAGTTCACGAACAGTGCGTGTACTAGTCCGTACTGGCGGAGGCGGGCGTTGTTACGGGTCGTTGGAGACGGGGTGGTGACTGCCAGGTGACAGGCTGGTGGCTTAGCCGGGCGGGGCCTCGCGGAACAGCCATCCGGCGTCGGTGAAGCCCGGCTCCGCCGTGGGACAGAGAGCCTCGGTGAAGCCGCGCCGGCGGATCGCGTAGTGCAGGTGGGGCGCCTCGCTGTAGCCGCTATCGCCGCTCGCGCCGACGACGTTGCCGGCGCGAACCTCCCACCGTGCCACGGGCGTGGCAACCCGGAAGTCGCGCAGCTCTGCGAATGCGGCTACGAAGTCCGTCCCTGGTCCGTATCCTTCGATCCAGGCGTCTTGCGGGATCGCCTGGACTGTGGCGCTGACGTCGAAGTGAGCCGAATCGGTGCGGTAGCCGGAGTTCTCGATGCGGACAAAGACGCCCTGGCCACCCCCGGGACCCGGGAAGGGGACCACTGGCGCACGAGCGCGATCGGGGTTGCCCAGGTAGGGCTCGCGGCTAACACCGTAGACATCGAACGGGTTGAAGACCGTATTGACGAAGAGCGTGGCTGTGCCATCCATCGTCGCGACCACCGGCGTGCCCGGCGGGATGTACCAGTCGACCGCGGGCTGGCCCTCGTACTCGACATGCAGCCGCGCGTTCCAGCCGCAGCGGTTCGCGCGGTCGGGGTCGCCCGAGGGCTGGTCGTCGCGGGAGTAGTCGATGGCGGTCGGCCCCTCGCCCCAGCGGATGGATCGGTTGCCGGGAATGCCGGTCACGATGCCCAGGCGCGCCGCGGGGTCGATCGGGAACCCGATGGGATCGAGCCGCGGGCCGGTGGCCGTTGGCGTCGCCGAGGGCACTGGAGAGGATGTCGCGGTTGGCGCGGGAGCCGGGGTGGCAGTCGGGAGAGCTGCCGTTGGCAGGGGTGTGGGTGCCGGCGGGCGTTCGTCTCCGCGGCCGCACGCCGCCAGCGACCACGCGCCGAGGGAAAGGAGGAAGGTGCGCCGCCGCATGGGAGACAGGTTAGCGGATTGCGGCCGGAGGTCTTGGCCTCAGGCGCCCTGGCGCGCTTTCAGGCGCTGGCGGGCGAACGTTGTGACCAGGTCCGTGATGCCCATCAGGCCCATGCCTTTGCCCATGGAGACGTCCTTGCCGAAGACGGTGAAGACCGAGTCGCAGGGAACGCCGGCCACAGCTTCGAGGGGCTGGCCCGAGAGGGTCTCGTCCATGATCACCGCCCACGCCTTCGCGGAAAGGCCCTGGGGGTTTTCGACCGCGAAGTGGAACTTGAGCGTGCCATCGGGCAGGTCTTCGGCCCAGACGTAGGCCTCGGACTCGCACTTCTGCACGTGGTGTTCTTCCGGGAAGGGGCGCGTGGCGATGCGTTCGGGCACCTCCTGGAAGCGGTCGGCGTACTCGATCAGCATGTCGATCCGCTCCGTGCGGTCCGCGAACTGGAAGTCTTCGAGGAGGGTCTTCAGGCTCTCTGGCATGTCCGTCATGGTTCGATCCTATCAAAAGGGGCAGAGGGGGCCGGACGCCCGGCCCCCTCTTCGCGGCAGGTGCGGCGCCGGGACGTCTACCGCTCGACGGGGACGTTGACGGAGTTGCCCCACTCGGTCCAGGAGCCATCGTAGTTGCGGACGTTCGGGTAGCCGAGGAGGTAGGAGAGGACGAACCAGGTGTGGGAGCTGCGCTCACCGATGCGGCAATAGGCGATGATGTCGTTGGCCGGGTTGAGGCCCTGTTCCTCTTCGTAGATGGCCTTCAGTTCGGCAGCGGACTTGAAGGTGCCGTCCTCCGGGTTGGCCGCGCGAGCCCAGGGGACGCTCTTCGCGCCGGGGATGTGGCCGCCGCGGAGCACGCCCTCCTGCGGGTATTCGGGCATGTGGGTGCGTTCGCCCGAGTATTCCTGGGGGCTGCGGACATCGACGAGGCGGGTGCTGCCGCCAAGCTTCTTGAGGACCTCATCGCGGAAGATGCGGATCCTCGTGTCGTCGCGGTCGGCGGCGACGTAGGTGGTGGCGGGGTACGTGGGGACTTCGCGCGTAAGAGGCCGGCCCTCTTTTTCCCACTTGAGGCGGCCGCCGTCCATGACCTTCGCGTTGGTATGGCCGAAGAGCTGGAAGACCCAGAAGGCGTATGTCGCCCACCAGTTGCTCTTGTCTCCATAGAACACGATGTCCGTATCACGCGTGGCACCAATCCGGCTCATGAGCTTTTCGAAACCGTCCCGGTTGAGGTAGTCGCGGCGGAGCGGGTCGTTCAGGTCAGCGGCCCAGTCCACCTGCACCGCGCCCGGGATGTGGCCGGAGGGGTACAGCAGCTGGTCCTCGTTCGATTCGACGATGCGGATGTTGGGGTCATTGAGGTGGGCGGCTACCCAATCGGTGCTGACGAGCACATCGGGTTTGGCGTAGCCGCGTTCGGCGATGTCTGACATGTGGTCCTCCGTGGCACAGTTGTGTTGGTTGAGCGGCAGGAAACCCATGGTACGCGGTGCCCCGGAGAAAGTCGAGTGACTAGGTCAACAATGAAGGGTGGGGCGAAGTGCCAACGGCCAATCGCTAATGGCGGGGCGGAGCCAGTGGCGGGAGTGCATGGGAGTCGAACCCACCCGCGACCGCTTGTGCGGCCGCGCAACCGTTTTGAAGACGGCGGAAGCCACCGGGCCCCCTCCACTCCCGCCGCAAGGGTAGCGGATGCCCCCGCGCAGTTGCGAGTTGCGAGCCTGAACCCGGCCACCTCAGCAAGCCGCTGGCGCTCCGTCCGGCGCCCGGCAGTGAGCCGTCAGCCCAACAACCGCGTCCCTGCCATGTAGCCCGGCTCCAGCAGCACCGCGTGCGGCACGACCCGGGAAAGCTCTTCCCGGATCGGCGCCACGTCCGTGCCGCCCTTTGAGGTGATCGGCGGCATCCAGTTGTCGTGGTGCCCGAGGACGATGGTCCGCGGCCGGAGCAGGTCGGCCTCCCGGGCCACGAAGTGCGCCAGCGAGCCCTGGATCGGCTCCCCGTCGATGTTTCCCCGGCCCGCCGCCGCCAGGATCGCCACATCCGGCCGCAGGTCGCGCAGCACGCCCGTCCAGCACCCTGACGTGTCCTGCCAGAAGATCGAACCCGCCGGCGTTTCGATCAGGTAGCAGAGGGGCCCGCCCGTGTGGCCACTCCCGACCGCCCCGGCGAGATGCTCTCGCAGCTGCTGCGCCGCATCGTCGGCGAGGCCCGCCCGCGCACCGATCGTCGCGCCGAGCCCGCCTCGCGCCGCCAGCGCTGCCCGATCGTCCTCGCACAGGCCCAGGTGTCCGGTGGCAACTTCGGTGCTCGAAAGCCCTCCCGTCACCCAGGTGCATGAATGCAGGCCCGGCAGCACCCGCACAGTGACGTCCTCGGCCAGCCGGTGGCGCTCCCCGCCCTGCGAGGGCAGCAGCTGCCCCGCGGGCACGCCCTGGTCCGTCATCACACGGCAGCTCTCGTGCGAACCGATGACCCGCGCGCCCGTGTTCTTCGCGATGATCTCCGCACCCGCGATGTGGTCGAAGTGGGCATGCCCCACGAGCACGAAGTCAGCCCTAGTCACCTCCGCCGCGCGCAACCCCACGGGCGGTGCTGCCGGCACCCGGTCCATATACGCGTCGAGGAAGATGACGGTGTCATCGATGGTGAGCCGGAACGTCGCGCAGCCGAGCCAGTCGAGGGTGATATTCATGGCCGGGATGGTAGCCCACCAGCCCGGGCATCGCACCAGACGCCACATGCCACCGGCCCGGTGGCGAACCCTGTGCGCCCTTTGTGTCTTGCAGTTGGTCTACCAGCCCGGCTCCTGTTCTACGTCGTCGAGCAGGGCCAGCAGCCGGTCGAACGAGAGTGGTTTCGCGACGAAGTAGTCTTCCAGACCGGGACGAGGGCGGGGGTATGCGCTCATCAGCGCCACTCGCGGCCGCCACCCACCGTTCATGGCGATTCGCCTCGCGAGGTCGGCGCCGCTGCCGGATTCAAGCCGCACTTCCGACAGCACGAATTTCGGATGCTCCCGCGCCACCAATGCGAAGGCGGTTTCAGCGTCCGCTGCCGTCAGGCACCTCCACCCGGCACCTTCGAGCACCAGTCGCACCACTCGCCGCACGGCCGGGTCGCTATCCACCACAATCACGGGCCCCCGGGCACGGTTCGACGCGTGGTTCGACGCCAGACCAGGGGCGCTGCCCGGTTTTTCCACGCCCCCATTCTTGCAGGCGCTCAGCCACAATCCCATGGACGCCCTCTCCCGCGGCCTTGCAATCCCATATCAACCGGAACTGTCTGCTCCTACGCGTTCCTTGCATCGCCAGTGACGTTCTGGTGTACACACGGTGACACTCCGGTTGGAACTTCATAGGAAGTCTTCGTACACCTCTGCTACCCCATTCCCAAACCGTGTCAAGCCGGTGAATATGCGATGGACGGGCGGGTACAACGCTGAAACTGGACGGAACACCATGACTACCGCACAACTGCGAACCCTGATCGTAGATAGCGACGAAATGAGCCGCGAAGTACTGCGCTCCAAAGTGCAGCGCGCAGGACTGCTGGTTGACCTTGAACGGCCCCACGGGCTGGTCGCCCAACAAACGATCCAGGAGATGGAGCCGGATCTCCTCTTCGTCGCCATCGAACAGCCCCTTCAGCGCGCGCTCCAGACCGTCGACTTCGCCCGCGCCATCGTGCCGGACGCCACCATCGTCGCGTACACCGCGGATTGGTCGCCCATGGTCGAACGCCGCCTCATGCAGAGCGGGGTCAACGACTTCCTGCACGGCAACATCTCCAGTTCCCAGGTCTCGGCCGTCATCGACCGCGCGCTGCGCAAGGCAGCAGCCTCCACCGTTCCGGCGCCGGCCGATACTGGCGCCCGCGTCATCGCCGTCGTCGGCCAGAAGGGGGGCATCGGCAAGACCACCACCAGCACCAACCTCGCCGCCGCCATCGCCCAGGGTGGCCGCCAGTCCGTCCTCCTGATCGACCTCGATACCCGCTTCGGCGATGTCGCCATCATGATGGACATCGCAGCCGAATACACCGTCTCCGAGGTCGCCCGTGAGGTCGAGGGCCTCGACCGCGAGACCTTCCGCAAGCTGCTACTCCGCCACGATTCCGGCGCCTGCATCCTCCCCGCTCCGCGTGACTATCGCAGCTGGCTGAGCTGCTCGCCCGAACAGATCCAGGACCTCGTCCGCTTCGCCGCGGGGATGTTCGACGTTGTCATCCTCGATACGCCGGGCACCTTCAACGACGTTGTCGCTGCTGCCGTCGGGGTCGCCGACCGAGTAGTCGTCGTGACCAGTTCCGAGCTTTCGAGCCTGAAGAACACCGCGCTGCTCCTCGAACACTTCTCCCTGAAGGGGCTCGCCGAAGAGCAGGTCATCGTGACCCTTATCCATGGCCACGACCAGGAAGGACCGGACCGCGCGGACGTGGAGTTCGCCATCGGCCACGCGGTGGACCACGAAGTCCCCTTCGACCGCAACGTGCGCAAGGCGACCCAGCTGGGCGCGCCGGTGGTGACCTGGCGAGCCAGTTCGCCCGCCGCCGTGGTGTTCGCCCGCATCGCCGCGCACGCCGCGGGTTCGCCGGATTCCCTGAACGCCCTCCCCGATGCGGCCGTGCGCCGGCGCTTCTTCGGAGTGTTCGGTTCGCGCAAGGCCACCAGCCACGATCCCGAACGCAGGGAGATCGCCGTCTAGCCATCCCCCTTCATGCCTGCCTCTCCAGTCACGCCCCCGGTAGAAGCCCCGGGGGCGCCTGGCTTTCTGAGGCGCGCCAGGAATGGCGAGTGGTAGTGGGCGTATGGCCATACGCCCCTACCACCGGCAAACGTCTCGCTACCGCCTCATTCGAGGGCCGCCGGTCATGGTGCGCTGGGATGTGAGTCGCCCGCACGCCGCCGGGTCGGCGCCACTGCGTCAACGCGTTCCCGGGACACCCTCTGGTGGTGAGACCGCCGCCGCCGCGCATCACTCCTGACGCGCCTCGGAATTACCAGAGCGGTGGCGCTATCTGCTCGACCTCGCCCGCGCGGTGGTAGAGCCTCGGCAGCCTCCCCTGTAGCGACGCGATCACGTCCCACGCGATCGTCCCGGCCCGCTCCGCCACGTCCGC
>CAUJEQ010000115.1 GCA_963169135.1 Chloroflexota bacterium | reverse complement strand
AACGATGCGGCAGGCACCACTTCGTCTTCTTCGACGCCGAGCTGCTCGACCACGATGGAACGGACCCGTTCGAACACTGTTGGCACGGTAGGAGTACTCCTGGTTTGTAGCGTGGGTGTAGCTGGTTCGGTTGCCGCTTCCGGCGGCTCTGGCTGCGTCGGCCTTCCGGCGCGAATACGTTGGCTTACGGTTCGAAGCACCCCGTTGACGAATCCCGGTGAACTCTCGCCCCCATACCGGTGCGCAAGTTCCACAGCCTCGTTTACGACAGCCGCGACCGGCGCCGAATTATCGGTAAGCAGTTCCCATATTGCAAGGCGCAGGATGTTCCGGTCAACGACGGCCAGCATGTCTAGCGGGTACTGTGTTGCAGCCTCGCGGATATAGGCATCAATCTCTGGCTGCAGCTTCAGCACGCCCCGCAACATGCCCCGGCCGTACCCGCTCGGACCGGGCGCTGCAATGCCCGGCTCTTCCTCTTCCGCCGCCGCAAGGCGCCGCTCGTAGGCCGCTTCCGCGTCGTGGTCAGAGGTTTCGGACTCGAACAGCGCCTCCAGGATTACCTGGCGCGCACGGCGGAACGGGTTATCCGTCACGCCATCACCATACCGCCATCCACGTGAATGCACTGCCCCGTGATGTACGCCGCCCCGTCGCTCGCCAGGAACGCCACCAGGGGCGCCACCTCGTCCGGCTCGGCTATCCGTCCCAGGGGGATCTGGCCCATGACCGCCGTCGTTGCCTGCTCGGTCATGTCCGAAATGATGTCCGTGTTGATGAAGCCCGGCGCCACTGCGTTCACCGTGATTGCCCGCGACGCTACTTCCCGCGCCACCGACCGCGTGAACCCGATGAGCCCGGCCTTCGCCGCCGCGTAGTTCGCCTGCCCCGCGTTCCCCATTACCCCCACCACGCTCGTGATGTTGATGATCCGCCCGCCTCGGGCCCGCAACATCGGCCGCATGGCCGCCTTCGTCACCAGGAACGCACCCCGCAGATTCGTCCGGTGCACGGCGTCCCAATCGTCCTCAGACATCCGCATGAGCAACCCATCGCGGGTGATTCCAGCGTTGTTCACCAGGATGTCCATGGCCCCGAAACGGTCCACGGTCGCCTTCACGAGTGCCGCCGCGTCATCACCCTCGGCCACGTCGCCCTGGATGGCGAACGCCTCGCCCCCGGCAGCCGCGATCTCCGCAACGACTGCCTCGGCCAGCGCTGCGTTCGATTGGTAGTTCACCGCGACCCTGGCGCCGTGCCGCGCGAGTTCCAGGCAGATCGCCCGCCCGATCCCCCGCGACCCTCCCGTGACGAGCGCCGCTTTCCCGTCCAGGTCGCCCATCAGAGTGAGACCTGCACGGAACTCGCGTCGTTCACGTTGATGCAGTTCGACTTGCGCAGCATCCGTTTGATGATCGCCGTCAGCACGCGCCCCGGCCCGAACTCGAGGAACGTCTCGACGCCTTGCGTCCCGAGGAAGTCCACCGTCTGGCTCCACTGCACGGGGCGGCACACCTGGTCCACCAGCTCGTGCCGGATGTCCACTTCTGCAGTCACGGGCATGGCCGTGCAGTTCGCCACAACCGGTATCAGTGGATCGCCGATGTTCGCGGTTGCCACCGGTTGCACCATCCCGTCGGCCGCCGGGCGCATGAGCGAGCTGTGGAATGCCCCGCTCACGCTCAGCGGGATCACCTTCACCGCCCCTCGCGCCTTTGCGTAGTCGAGCGCGCGCACGACTGCTTCGCGCCGGCCGCCAATGACGATCTGGCCCGGCGCGTTGACGTTGCAGATCTCCGCGCCTGCCTCCCGGCAGACTTCCTCGCAGTCCGAGACATCGAGTCCCAGTACCGCCGCCATCGTCCCCGGGTTCCGGTCGCCGGCGGCCTGCATGAGCTCGCCGCGCGTGCGCAGCAACCGGACCGCCTCATCGAACGGCAGCGAACCCGCCGCCACCAGTGCTGAGTACTCGCCCAGTGAATGCCCGGCGACGAATGCCGGCCGCTCGAGCAGCGCCGGGTTCAGTTCGGTCGCCACGCGCAGAAGTGCCAGGCTCGTGACCGCTATGGCGGGCTGGGTGTTACGTGTCTGCTGGAGTTCTTCTTCGGGCCCTTCGAAGCAGATCCGGCTCAGGCTGAAACCGAGGATCTCATCGGCACGGTCGTAGAGCTCGCGCGCGGCCGGAAACTGTTCGTAGAGATCCTTCCCCATCCCGACCGACTGCGCTCCCTGGCCGGGAAACACGAAAGCCCGGTCGGCATGGACCGGGTCCGTGAGTGAAAGGAAAGGCGCCACAACGTATGCCGGGCTCGTCAGCTCTCGAGATCGGGTTCCGGAAGCTGGATGACTTCCCGTCCCCGGTACGTCCCGCAGATCGGGCACGCGTGGTGTGCGAGCCGGGGACTCTTGCACCGAGGACAGTCGATCACGTGTGGCATCCGGATTTTCAGGTGTGACCGCCGCTTTCCCTGTCGAGAAGAGGGGTACTTCCGCTTTGGTAGCGGGGGCATAGCGGGTCTCCTTCAGGTGATTACCCATTCGTCATGCGCTTCAGTCCGATCAGGGCCGCCCACCTCGGGTCGATTGGCCCACGTTCGCACTGGCAGTGTGCAATGCTCAGGTCCGTTCCACATGTGGGGCAGAGCCCCGGGCAGTCCGGACGGCATAGCGGCCGCATGTCAGCGACCGTCTCGCTATATTGCCGCACCGCCTCCCTAATGTCGATTGTGTTATCCATCCCGATGCGGAAGCTCTCCGGGTCGTCCGGCTCGGGCATCCGGTGCCCATGTACCAGGTCCACCTGTTGCACGTACACCTCTTCGAAGCTGATGTGCGCCGGGTAGGCGAACGCGGCAAGGCATCGGCTGCACTGCGCCTCCAGCAGCACGTCCGCCTCGCAACGCACCAGGACGCCGTCCGGCATCCGGATCAACTCAACATGCCCGGCGTGGACTGGCTCTTCCGCCTCCAGCTCATAGCGGCGGCTCGCGCCGACTTCCTGGCGCAAGAGCTGTGCGACGTTGAACAACATTGGGGTACCCGTGGGGAGGTGGTTCCTCCAGTTAATCGCATCGGCTCCCGCCCGCATAGCCCTTCGCGCCATAACTCCCCTCCTTCCGTAACGATTGTGCAAAACCCGCCCCTCAAGTGCCCTTCGGGCGTTTACGCCGCCGCCGCCGCTCCCTACGCTTCGTGCTACGGTTAGCCCCCGCTGGCCGAGCCTTTACTCCGGACAATGCCGCCTGTGTCCCAGGTTACCGATATCCGCACGCTCCAGGAGTACGACGAAGAAGCCGCCACCCTTCGCGCCTCCCTCGATGAGGTCGAACGGCGGCTGGGCGGCAGCGAGGAACTGGAACAGGCCCGCGCCACTTTCGATTCGCTCGATGCCGAACTCAACGACATCCGCCGGACGCAGCGCGCACTCGACGGCGACATCAGCGTGCTCAACTCTCGTATCCAGCCGGAAGAGAAGCGCCTCTACGACGGCTCGGTCCGCAATCCCAAGGAACTCGGCAACATCCAGCATGAGCTCGAATTGCTGAAGGTTCAGCGGAGCAAACTCGAAGACCAGCTCATCGAGGTCATGAGCCGCATCGAAACCCTCGAAGCGTCCCACTCCTCGGCCCGCCAGCAACTTGCCCGGGCCGAACACAAGCGAGAGCTCGACCTGGCAGAACTCCAGCTCGAAGCGAAGCGGCTCGGCGATGCTCTCACCGGCGTGGAGGCCAGGCGCGAGGCTCAGAAACTTAAGATCAGCCCGCAGGCTCTTCGCGTCTACGAAAGCATCCGCCGCCGGCATGGCAGTATGGCCGTCGCCCACATCCAGGGGGGCATGTGCGCTGGCTGCCGCGTCACCATCCCCGAAGCCATCCGCCGCCGTGCCTTCCAGCCCGACCAGCTCGCCCAGTGCCCCAACTGCGAGCGAATCCTCTTCGTCGGGTAGCCCCATGCGCGCTGTTGGCTACTTCGTCGAAGGAGCGCGCAAGAACGGACACAAGCGGAGTATCGGCGAGCAGAACCAGGCCTTTCTCGACTTCTGCACCCACCACGGTTACGAAGTTGCCGGCACCTTCCTCGATACCGAAGACGAACCCCCCGGCGCTGGCGGCTTCCCCCAGATGCTCCACTTCCTTGGCCGCGCCGACCGCGGCTTCACGATCGTTGTCGTTGATAGCCTGGGCACGTTGGGCCCAGATCTGGGCCAGGGCGCGCTGAAGCTGCTCGAGATCGAGCAGACCGGTGTCCCCGTGCTTCTCGCCCACAGTGGCGCCGAGGCCTTCCGCGAGCTCGTCGAGACCTGGGCCGACCGTGGCGAAGGCACACCGGTCTCCGAGAAGGTGCGCTCCGCGATGCGCCGCAAGGCCGTCAAGGGCGAAGCCCTCGGCCGCCCACCCTACGGCTACCGGGTCGGCCCCCGCCGCCGCCTCGAACTCGTCCCGGAGGAGTCCGTCGTCGTCCGCTACATTTTTCGGCTCTACCTCCAGGAGGGCATGGGCATCCGCAAGATCGCCGGCCAGCTCAACAGCGAAAACGTCGTTACTCGCCGCGGCGGCCGCTGGAGCATGGTCACCGTCCGCGACATCCTCCGGAACCGTGCCTATCTCGGCCACTATTCCCGCTTCGGTACCACCGTCACCGGCAGCCACCCCGCGCTCGTTTCGCCCGAAGACTTCCGGAAAGTGCAGGACCGTCTTCAATCCCGCCACGGGGTGACCCGAACCCGCACCGTGCAGCCCTTCCTCCTCAGTGGACTCCTCTATTGCGGCCGCTGCGGCAACAAGCTCATCGGCGTCAGCCGCCGCCAGAAGTGGACCGTCAAGAGCGGCGAGGAGAAGACCGCCGCCTACCGCTACTACCAGTGCGAATCACGCACCAACCAGAACAGTTGCGCCTATAACACCCAGCGTGTGGCCGAACTCGAAGAACGCCTTCGCTCCGCCCTCGCCGAAGACGATCAGCCCGTGACCAGGCTTCGGCGCGCCGGCAACGTCGATTCCTACCTGCTCGACCTCCACACCCAGGTCGACCGCATCGAGAGCCGCATGAAGCGGAACCGGCGCCAGGTCGAAGAGCTCGTGGCCGATGCTGCCCACGGCCACATCACTCTTGAACGCATGAAGTCACTGGGGGGAGATCTCGCCCGCGAACACCAGGACCTTGAAGCCGAGCTGGCCAGCGCCCGGGAGCGCCTGCACGCCCAGCAGACCGAAGCCGAGCGCCGCCGCCACCTCGAAGAACTCCGCCTCCGTGTCCTCCGCGAGTGGGAGCAACTCTCGCTCGCGGACCTCCAGGCCGCACTCCGCGAAGTGGTCGACCGGATCGAAGTCGACGACGAGGATCTGCGCGTCTTCCTCCGGGCCTGAACCCGGCTACGGGTAGTACGCCTCGCACCCGGTCGGGATCGCGACCAGCGCCGCCCCCCGATAGCAGACGTCGCTGCCACCCCCGCCGTTGAGGATCACCCAGGGAACGGGACCCCCCACCAGGACGTCGTTGCCACCCTGGCCCCGGAGAAGGTAGTTGTCTGCCCCGCCGACGATGCAGTCATTGCCGCCGCCGCCAGAAAGCGTGCCGCCTGCAGCGGTGCCGAGAACGAGCGCATTCCCGCCGCCGCCACCCGGCCCGATCTGCAGGTGGGTGAGCGGCATCCCGGCGCATTCTGGCGGTACGAAGTCCGCGATCGTGGCAAGGTGCGCCGATTCGCCCGCCCGCGATGGCGGCACCGTGTTGCTCGCCGCCGCCGCCGAGACGATAGTCGCAACGGCCAGCCCCACCAGGCTGCCCAACGCCAACCGCGGGAGCCTCGCCAGCATCAGGCCGCTCCCCGCGTCCGTGACTGGGCGGCGGGGATCTCCGGCATCCCCATTGCCTGGTAGCGGTAGGTCAGCTCACCGTCGTGCACGAAGTACGCGTGGAAGCCGGGCCGGGCCTCCTGCAAGACCACTGCGCCGCTCTGCACGGCAATCCGCCCCAGGTCCTCCAGGCTCGTCACGTCCACCACCCGCGTCCGGACGGCCGGCACCTTGCCGCGTACCGTCACCAGCGGCGACTTCAGTTTCGTGCCGATACCCATCCCGGCTTCAGCGCGCTGGTTCACCAGGGCGATGACGAAGGCCCCGCTCAGCATGAGGACGAGACCGAGGCCAGCCAGCGAAAGCATGCGTGCGGCTGCCACCTGGAGGTCCACCACCAGCAGGCCGATCGTATTCGCGCGTTCCACCCGCGTGCTCACGTTGCCTTCGGCGCCAGGCGTCAGCTGGTCGAGCGGGTCCGTGCTCGATCCGCGCGCCAGCCGCAGCTGCACGTTGTCCAGCTCCATCGCCAACACTGCCGTCGAGAAGGTGTCTTCGAAGGGCGTACCCGCGATCCGGCCCGAGACCTCGACGCGCGGGGTGATCGTGACGCTGTAGCGGTCGTTCTTCACGCCAGACTGCGTCTCCAGGATGGCAATGAGCTCCTGCGCCTGCGCCAGGCTCAACACGCCCTCCGCCGTGAACTCTTTCCCGGTGAACGTCGTCTCCGGTGTCAGTTCGATAGTCCGGCGCCACCCGCTCTGGTCGCCGAGTTCGGCCACCAGCTGGTAGCTGCCGCCGATGCCCGCGGCGTCCGCGCCCTCGAAGGCGTACGTGAACTGGAACGCCACCGCATCGCTCAGGCGCCGGTAGACGGGCTCGCCCGAAGTAGCCCCACCGGTGTCGTAGATGCGTCCGTCGTCCGTCGCGGCCGAGTACTGGAACTCGCCGGATTGGCTGTAGGGAGTATTCGCGGGCACCTCATGCGTCGTTGGGCGGTTGAACGCCACCCAGGCCAGCACGCCCAATCCGAGGGCGGCCGCGGCAAGGATCGAGAGCGTGTCTTGCCAGTCACGCAGTAGTGGATTCATGGATGGTGCCCCCCTGGTGCCCGCTCCGGATGGTGCTGGTTGGCCGCGCCGCTTCCTCCGGTGTTCTCTGGTGGTGCGGACCGCAGCAGTCCCCCCTCCCAGCCCGGCGAAAGCGACGAACAACAACCCGGCGATGTACACCGGGGAATGAAAGCGTGAAAGCCAGGCGCCGAGGCCCGGCACGTGGATCCAGAGCTCACCGATCATCTCGGCCTGGACCGGCCGGTAAGGGTCGATGAAGTCGTTGTTGTCGCCCTGGAAGACGAACCGCGAGCCGTCTGTATCGATGATGCGGTGGATGACGGGGCCGATCTCCGGATGGCGGTAGGTCACGACGTCGCCCGTGCCGTACGTGTCCTGCTTGCGGACAACCGCCAGGTCGCCCCGGTGCATCCCGGGCTCCATGCTGTTGCCGCTGAC
>CAUJEQ010000114.1 GCA_963169135.1 Chloroflexota bacterium | reverse complement strand
GCCACTTCCCTCCCACGCAGGGCGCGGTAGCATGTGCGCATGCAGCAATCACTGATGGAAATCCTCTGCTGCCCCCTCTGCAAGGGCGACCTGGAACTGAAGGTCGCGAAAGAAGAAGGCGGCGAAATCATCGAAGGGACGCTCGTCTGCACGCAGTGCCGCGAGCGCTACCCGATCGAAGACGGCATCCCGAACATGCTCCCGCCGGACCAGCGCGGCTGATGGCTCCGGACCAGGAACCCAGCCACGACCATGATGGTCACGGGCACGAGCATGGGCACGGCGGCGGCCTCCCCCATCCGCCGGCGCCGCCCGAACCGCGCCGCATCATCCCGGAACGCCCGATGCTGGTGCGCGGGCTAGGCATGGCGGCACTGGCAGGCGGGCTGCTCTGGGCGGGCTGGAATGCGGCGGGCAAGACGTGGCTGCTTGTGCCCGCAGGGTTGCTCCTTGGGGCCGGGGGCTTGCTCTCCGCCTGGGCGGCGGCCGTCCACCTGACTGGCGGCGAGCGCTTCGACGACCATCCGTTCGTTTAGAGGAAAGAGGAAAGGCCCCTCATTCGAGGGGCCCTTTGCGTGGCGGTTGATTCGCACGGCGGGTTGCTCTAGTTGTTGGCAGGCTTTTCGGCTTCGAGCACGCCCTGGGGCGTGATCTTGATCGAGCGGGCGCGGGCCTCGGGCTTCTTCGGGAGCGACAGCCGGAGCATGCCGTGCTCGAAGGCGGCTTCGGCCTTCTCGGCCTCGACGGTCGGCGGTAGGCGGAGCTGGCGCTGGAAGGCGCCGTAGCGGATTTCACGGCGGAGGTAGTTCTCCTCGCTCGCCTCTTCCTTGTGCTCGAACTCGCCCTTGATGGTGAGGACATCGTCCTCGACGGAGATGTCGACATCCTTCGGGTCGACACCGGGGATGGCAGCCTTGATGACGAAGCTGTCGCCGGTCTCGATGACGTCGAAGGCGAGGTTGGCGGGACCAAGGTCTTCGCCGCCGTTCCGGAAGACGGGGACGCGCGGGAAGTTCCCTTCGAAGACGCGGTCCATCAGGCTGCGCATGGCCGCGAAGTCGGCGGCCGGGTCCCAACGAGTGAGTGCGGTTGCCATTGCTAAGTACACCTCCATGGCGTGTGTTGTGCTGGCAATGACCATAGCAGTCGCAGCGTCGCCAATGCAACTACTCTGACAATTTCTTTATCAAGTCTCTTCACGCGGCGGTTGTTGCCCGCGCTGCTTACCCTGTAGAGTGAATTCATGGCGAAGGACCTCTACGACGCGCTCGGTGTGCCACGCACCGCCTCGGAAAAAGACATCAAGGCGGCCTATCGGCGGCTCGCCCGCAAGTTCCACCCCGATGTGAACCCAAACGACAAGGCCGCCGAAGCGCGCTTCAAGGAGGTCAACGCCGCCCACGAAGTCCTCTCCGACGCCGACAAGCGGAAGAAGTACGACAAGTGGGGCGACCGCTGGGAAATGGCCGACCAGCTCGAAGCGGCGCAGGCTGGCCGTGGTGCTGGCGCAGCCTTTCGCGGAAACGGCGGCGAGGCCTTCGGCGACTTCGGCTCCATCTTCGATTCCTTCTTCCGGCGCGAAAGGGGCGGACCGCGCGCCCAGCCCGGCAACCGTCGCGGCCAGGACGTGGAGACGTCCGTCGAGGTCAGCCTCGAGGAGGCGTTTCACGGCACCAGCCGTACGGTGAACCTCCAGACCCAGGAGGTCTGTCCCACCTGTGGGGGCTCGGGCGAAATCGCGGGCGCGATCTGCCACTCCTGCGAGGGCGTTGGCGCGGTCGCCCGGCCGCGCCGCCTGGAGGTCCGCATACCGGCGGGGGTGAAGACCGGTTCGCGCGTCCGCGTCGCCGGCGAGGGCCGCCCGGGCTCGGGCAAAGGGGCCTCGGGCGACCTCTACCTGGTGGTCACCGTCCTCCCACACGGGCGCTTCGAGCGGAAGGGCGACGACCTCCACACCGAGGCTGAGGTGCCGTACCTGGACGCCATCCTCGGCGGCGAGGTGACCGTGAACACCATCGACGGCCGGGTGGCGCTCCGCATCCCGGAGCTCACCCAGAACGGCCGCCAGATCCGCCTGGGCGGGAAGGGCATGCCCGTCCTCGGCGCACAGGGCAAGCGCGGCGACCTCTACGTGAAGGTCCGCGTGGGCCTGCCGGATGCCCTCACGCCAGAAGAGCGGGAGCACATCGAAGCCCTTCGCAAACTGCGGCAGGGCGCCGCCAGCCACAAGGAAGGGAGGTGACACATGGCCCGAAACCGATCGCGTGAACCGATGGACGGGAACGTCGAAGACGACGAGCCGATGTATGTCATCTCGATCGCGGCCCGGCTGGTCGGCATGCACCAGCAGACACTGCGCTACTACGAACGCGCCGGCCTGATCGAGCCGAAGCGCACCGGAGGCAACATCCGGATGTATTCGAACACCGACATCCAGCGCATCCGCCAGGCCCAGCGGCTGGTCGATGAGCTCGGCGTCAACCTCGCGGGCGTGGACATCATCATCCGGATGAGCGAGCAGATCCGCGCGCTCCAGGAAGAACTCGCGGCCACCCGCGCCGAACTGGACAAGATTCGTTCGACGCGGTTGCCCGCGCCCTACCGGGGACAGGCATGAGGCGGGAGGGATGAGGCATGAGTAGCGCAGCGCCCATGGGCCGCGTCACTAGATTCGAGGATCTGATCGCCTGGCAGAAGGCGCGAGCCTTCATGGCCCGGATTAGCGAGCTCGTTGACCAGGCACCCCTCGCGTCAAAGTTTTCATTCAAGGACCAGCTTCACCGTGCCACCGTCTCGGTGATGTCCAACATCGCCGAGGGGTTCGAGCGCGGAAGCCGGGCCGAGTTCCACCACATGCTTTCCATCGCAAAAGGTTCGAACGCGGAAGTTCGCTCACTCCTCTATGTCGCGGTCGACGCGGGCTACATCTCGCGAGCCATGTTCGATTCGCTGATGCAGGATGCCGAAGAAGTCGGCCGCCTTGTGGGGGCGCTCCGAATTACCGTCGGCCGCCAGCGGGACGCCGACCGCGCTCGTTAGACCGCCGCTCATGCCTCAAGCCCCATCCCTCATGCCTACCAACCCCATCGTCACCCATAACTCCCAAGGAGACCCCCACCCATGATGCGACAAGACCGTTTCACCGAGCAGGCCCAACAGGTGCTCGCCAACTCGCAGGAGATCGTGCGTCAGCAACGCAACTCGCAGTGGGGCGTGCCCCATGTGCTGGCCGCGCTCGTGTCATTCGAAGGGGGGCTGGCCCAGCAGGTCCTCCAGAAGCTCAACGTCGACATGAACCGCCTGCGCGACCGCGT
>CAUJEQ010000113.1 GCA_963169135.1 Chloroflexota bacterium | reverse complement strand
GACATCCGGCTGGGCGAGGCGCCTCCAACGGCGACGCCGACGCTCGCCCCGACGGCGACTCCGGTGCCGGTGACGCGGATGGCGCAGCCGGAGAGCTGGCGGCTCAGCTACTACGAGGCGGCGGTCTCGGGGGGCGACATCCTGACGGGGGACAGCTTCGTCCAGCGCCTCAACCTGGTCTCGGAGCGGGCGCCGTTCCGCGACATGCGGGACGACGCGTGGAGCGCGGTGCTTTCGCAAGGGGTGAGCGCCGCGGCGGGGCGCAACGGGTTCGCGCTCGAATACGACTGCACAGTGGTCGTGTTCGTAGACGATGAGGAAGTGGCTCGCGGCGAGAACCCGGATGGGCCGGCGCGGCTCGAGGTGACGTTCGACCATGACGGCGGGACGGTGGCACTGCGGATCGAGGCACGCGACACGGGCGGGCCGTTCCTGCTGCGCTGGGTGGACTAAGCCGGGGGCAGGCGGCGGCCGCCGACGGTGATGCGCAGGTAGAGCAGCCGCCAGGCGATGGTGAGGCCCGACACGACGGCCAGGATGATGAGCGTCCAGTAGCACTGGCCCAGGACCGTACCGATGGCGGCGACGAGCAGGCGGACGTCGCGGCTGGCGAGCCCGAAGACGGAGTCGAGGTTTCCGGACGCGGCGACATCGGGGAGGTCGGCCTCGATGCGGGCGCGGCTGTAACTGACGATGAGGGCGGCTCCGAGGGCGAGCGCGCCAACGAACTCGGGGCGGGCGTGGTCTTCGAAGCGGACCGCGTAGACGGTCATCCCGGCGAGCATAATCGCGTCGGCATAGCGGTCGGTGACGGCATCGAAGACGCCGCCGAAGCGGGTGGTGCGGTCTTTGAGGCGGGCGAGCTCCCCGTCGACGCCATCGATGACGCTGACGGCCTGGATGGCGATACCGCCGGCGACATTCCAGCCAGCGGCGATCATGGCCCCGGTGGCGATGGCGAGCAGGAGGGTGAAGGTGGTGACCTGGTTGGGGGTGAGGGGCGTGGGGCGGAGGCTGCGGGCCACCGGCCGGCTCAGCGGGCGGTTCAGGTAGCGCGAGACGAGTCCGTCGTAGGTCATGCTGCTCCACCGGCGGCCAGCATTTCGCCAGCGGCCGCGAGGTCTTCCTCGGTGTCGATGTCGTACCACGACTCGCCGGTGACGTCGACCGCGGCGAGCTGGCGGGTCTCGACGAGGCGGGCGTAGATCTCGCCGAGTTCGCAATCGGCAGGGGCGGCTTCGACCGCCGGCCAGACGGAAGGCGAGAAGAGGAAGGCGCCGGTGTCGAGCGCGTCCCAGCGTTGGATGTGCTTCCCGATGGCGGTGACCAGGCCGGTCCGGGGGTCAATGGCGACGCGGGTGGCCTCATCGACGTATGCGGCGTGCCAGGGGGCGGCGTCGGTCGCGACGAGGCTCGGGCTGTTGGGGCGCCAGGCGGCGAGCAGCCGGCGGATGATGCCGGGGCTGAGCATGTGGTCGGCCATGACCATCAGGAACGGCGCCATGCCGACGCAGGAACGGGCCGCGCGGAGCGAGAGGGAGGCGCCGCGGTGGAACTCAGCGTTCCAGGCGTAATCGAGCCGGAGACCGTGGGATTCGCGGAGGAGGGCATCGCGGACCTGGACCCCGCGGTAGCCGAGGACGACGGCGGCCTCGCGGACTCCGGCCTGGCGGAGGGCGTCGAGGGTGTAGGAAATGATAGGCCGACCATCGACGGGCACGAGGGGTTTGGGGGTGCGGGCGGTATGCGCGCCGAGGCGGCCGCCATCACCGGCGGCGAGCACGACTGCTCTGACCGAGCCGTCCGGGGGGAACTCCACGCTTCTATATTACGGGGCTCACGCGGTTTCGCCTGTCGGCCCGGCCGACGGTAGGATGAAGTTCCGCGGCTCCACAGGCCGCCGGCAAAACGAATGGGGGGAACTCGCTCATGTGGCAGACAATCGGATGGCTCTCGCTGGGGTGCGCGGTGTTCATCGGCCTGCTGATCACGCTTTCGATCGTCGGGCTCCAGGCGTAGGTCCCCGCCCACCCCGGACCCCGCCGGTGCATGGCGGGCTGTGGTGCAGGAATGAAAGCGCTCCGCTCGCCAACGGCTGGGCGGTGGAAGGTCCAGGCGGCCAGCCGGAGGGAATCAGCTGGCCGCCCTTGCTTTGCGCCGTAGGAGGAGGGACGTATCTCGTGCGCGTCTCTACGATGAGGGCGCCGTGTTAGGCGAGGGTTAACCGGCGCACTTTCATCGAACCGCCCGGTACGTCAGGCTTTACGGGTGACTCAGGCGGCACAAACGGCCCTGCCCGGCATGCTCGAACCCCCGATCCAGGGCGGACTCTCATCGTCTGACGCGATCGCGCGGGCGGCGGCCGGGCTCGCAAACGTTGACCGGTCCCGCATCCGGACTGATGGCGATGTCATCCGGGGGAACGCGCTCACCTTCTTTAATGTGGTGCTGGCATCGCTCATCCTTGCGCTCCTTGCGGTGGGGGAGTTCAAGGACGGCTTCTTCGTCGGCATCGTGGTGGTTGCGAACGTGGCGGTGGCCACGCTCCAGGAGCTGAAGGCGACGCGCACGTTGCGAGAACTGAAGGCGCTGACGGCTCCGAAGGCGACGGTGGTGCGGGACGGCGTCCACCGGGACATTCCGGCGGATGAAGTGGTCCAGGGCGACCTGCTGCACCTGAAGAAGGGTGACCAGGTGGTGGCCGACGGGAAGATTATTGCCCGCAGCGCGGAGATCGACGAGTCGCTCCTGACGGGGGAGTCGGACTCGATCCGTCGCGGTCCGGGCGACGAACTGCGCAGCGGGAGCTTCTGCACGGCAGGCGACTGCTATTACATGGCCGAGCGGGTAGGGACCGAGGCGTACGCGGTGAAGCTGACGGCGGAATCGCGCGAACTCGTGCGGCGGGCGACGCCGTTGCAGATCCGTTTCCGGCGCATCCTCCGGGTGCTCTTGACGGCGACGGGCGTGCTGGCGGCGTTGCTGATGATCTCGTACAACCTGGAGGACCGCGGGTTCGCCGAGGCCCTGAAGGCAACAACGGCGACGGTCACGACGGTCGTGCCTACGGGGCTGCTGCTCGGGATGACTGTGGCATTCGCGGTCGGGGCGGTGCGGGTATCGCGGTCGGGAGCGATCGTGCAGGACATCAACGCGGTGGAGGCGTTGAACTACACGGACGTCATCTGCCTGGACAAGACGGGGACGATCACAGCGAACCGGATGTCGCTGCGGGACGCGCACTGGATGCCGGGCGCCGAAGGTTACGGGCCCTGGCTGGCGGCGTTCACAGTAGCCAGCGCGGGCGAAAGCAACACCGTCCAGGCGTTGGCCGAGGGGCTCGGCGCCCAGAGCAACGGGGCGCGCGCCACGGGGAACGTCCCGTTCAACTCGGAGCGCCGGTGGAGCGCGGCCAGCCTCGAGCTGGACGGACAGCAGCGGACGTTCGTGCTTGGTGCGCCGGAGACGGTGCTGCCCTTGTGCGACGGCGGAGAACCGCTCGAGGCAACGTACCAGGAGGCGACCGAGACAGGACTCCGGGGGGTTGTGTTCGCCGAGGCGCCGAGCCTGCCGGCTCCGGGGGTCGCGCTTACGGGGCTGCGGCCGCTTGCGCTGCTGACGCTGGGGGACGAGCTGCGGCCTGAGGTTCGCTCGGCATTCGCCATGATGGAGCAACTCGGCATCGAACCGAAGCTCATCAGCGGGGACAACCCGGAGACGGTGCGGGCCATCCTCGCCCAGCTCGGGATCACGCTGAAGGGCGGGGTGGTTGCAGGGACGGACATCGATCACCTGGAGGAAGAGCCGTTCGCAGCGATGGTGGAGCGGACGAGTGTGTTCGGACGGATCACGCCGGCGCTCAAGGCGCGGATCGTGACGGCCCTGCGAAACAACGGGCATTTTGTCGCCATGTGTGGCGACGGTGCGAACGACGTACAGGCGCTGCGAGCGGCGGATGTCGCGGTGGCGATGGCCTCGGGGACGGGCACGACACGGGCGGTGGCCGGGATCATCCTGCTGAACGACTCGTTCGAGGCGCTGATCCGGGGGGCGAAGGAGGCGACGGCGGTCCTGGGGAACGCAGCGCGGCTGTCGAAGCTCTTCATCGCGAAGAGTCTCTATGCCTACCTCATCATCGTGGCGACGAACATGCTCGGGCTGGACTTCCCATTCCTGCCGCGGCACGGGTCGCTGACGGCACTGCTGACACTGGGCATCCCCGCAATCTTCATCTCGATCAGCATCCCGCCGCCGAACGCGGGCCGTGACTTCACGCGGAACGTGCTGTCGTGGGCGCTCCCGGCCTCGGTGGCGCTGGCGGTTTCGGCGATCCTGGTGCACCTGTTCACCGAAGGACTGCTGAACCGGACGATCGCCGAGGCCCGCACACTGGTGTCGCTGACGATGGGTATCACGGGGCTGTTCTTCATGGTCGAGGTGCTTGGCTTCCACGGCGCGTCGTGGCGCAGCCTGACACGGCCGGTGATGACGACGTTGCTGGGTGCCCTGCTCGTGGCGGGGTTCCTGTTCACGATCTACACGCCAGCGCTGCGCGAGTTCTTCGATTTTACTGAGGTCCACACCGGTGACTGGGCGATCGTCCTGAGCGCGGTAGCGGGGGCGCTCATCGGGCAGTACCTGTTGAGCCGGTACTGGCAGGAGTTCCTCGACATCCTGACGGCGAAGCCGGGGAAGCAGGACCGGCTACGCGGAAGGGCGGTGTAGCTACACCGCCCTTCGTGTCTCGCGACCGGGGAACTCAGCTCCCGAGGCCGATGTCGACCTTCTGGATCTTGTCGTCGCCGGTGAAGGAGATGAGGATGCGGACGGGGCCAAAGGGGCTGCCGTCACCGACGATCTTCACGTTGTCGCCATCGGCGACGGGCTCGCGCCAGGTGACACCCGCAGCGCCGCCGCCAGCCGGGCGGTTCCGCATGCCGGCAGCGGCCGCGTCCTTGCCAGTGGTAGTCCCTGTCATTGGATTGCTGATGGTCACGTCGTCGGCCAGGAGCGCGACCGCCCCGTCAACGTCGCCCGCACCCTGAAGGGCCATATAGTTCTTCGCGATTTCGAGTCTGTCGGCCATGCGCCAACCTCCTTATCCGAATCTCGTTCGGGTTTCGCAAGTAGCCTATCCGGTCGCGGTGAACGGCGTCAATTGCGACTGGAACGGCATCCACCGGCGGCATAGAAGGAGCCGGGTTAGTCAGGTATGCTTCTGCCGGATTGCTCTGGGGGTGCGCTGCGTGTTTACTCGACTATTTGCCGCCATCTTGGTGGGCGGGCTCGTTTTGGGAGCGGCTGGCTGCGGTGACGACGACGATGAGGACCCGGCGAGGGAGGACACGACCACCCCGACGGCAGAGACGGAGGCGCGAGACCTGACTCCACAGGAGATCGTGGAGTCGCTATCGCGCTCGGTAGTCAATATCGCGACGACGTCTCCTTCGGGGGCCGGAGGTGGGAGCGGGATCGTGTGGGAAGACAGCCGTCATATCCTCACGAACGCACACGTGGTCCTGGGAGCGGGATCGATCAAGGTGATTGATCCGAAGGACGGCCGCGAAATCGCAGCGCGCGTAGTTGCGCTCAGTCCGTGTGACGACGTGGCCCTGCTCGAGGTGGAACGCGGCAACTTCGAGCCCGCGCCAGTTGGAGATAGCGACGAGCTCGAGCCGGGCGAAGAGGTGGTTGCGCTGGGATACCCGGCGACGTACACCGACCAGGGGTCGAGCAAGCTCGTGGTGACGCGCGGTATTGTGAGCAAGCTCAATGACTCCCTCGATGGGAAGAGTGACCTGATCCAGACCGACGCCGCGATAAACCCGGGCAACAGCGGGGGGCCGCTGGTCAACCGCCGGGGCGAGGTAATCGGGATCAACACGCTTACGTTCCTCGGGCAGCAGAGCCAGAACTATGCAATCGCGGTCAACGAAGCGGCCTTCGTGTCGGAGAAGCTGGCGGCGGGGAAGAACATCACGTACATCGGGGCCCGGATCCGGGCCAATTACGCCGGACTCGCCCAGGAGCTCGGGATCCAGCTGGCCTATGCCGATGGCCTGCTCATCACCGGCATCGACACGGGGAGCCCGGCAGACGATGCCGGGCTGGGCTATTCGGACCTCATCTACTACGCGGACGATGTGTGGATGGAGTCGATCGGGGACTTCTGCGATGTGCTTCGATCGCGGAAGCCCGGCGACGTTATCCGAATTGATATCACGCGCACCTACCGCGACGGGAGCTCGGAAGACCTGTACGCGGAAGTAGAACTGGAATAGGCACCGCGGCAGCACTCCGGCTCGATTAGACTTCCCGCCAGCACACCAGCGAGGGAGGTTCAGATGGCCGACACGGTCCTCTATGAACGCGATGGGCACATCGCAACGATTACCTACAACCGGCCGGAAGCGCTGAACGCAATCAACGCAGAACTGCGGCTGGATTTAGACGCGGCCTGGGCGCAGTTCCGGGACGACGAGGAGGCGTGGGTCGCGATCGTGACCGGTGCCGGGCGGGCGTTCAGCGCCGGGGCCGACCTGCGCGGGAATGCAGCACCCCGGGGCGCCACGCACTGGGAGACGCCAAGCCTGACGTCGCTGGAGAACGGCATGGAGATCTGGAAGCCGATCATCGCGGCGGTCAACGGTTACTGCCTGGGCTTCGCCTGCACGCTGGTGGCAGCCTGCGACTTCGTGATCGCGAGCGAGCGGGCCGAGTTCGGTTTCCCGGAGGTGCGCATCGGCGTGCCGACGATCCAGGGCGCGGTGCGAATGCCTCAGAAGGTCGGCTGGCAGAACGCGATGGAACTCTTGCTCATCGGCGAGCGCGTGGACGCGCCACGGGCGAAGGAAATGGGCCTCTGCTCGAAGGTGGTACCGCACGACCAGCTCATACCCGAAGCGCGGGCGCTTGCGGAGCGCCTCTGCAAGTCGGCGCCGCTTGCAGTGCGAGCCACGAAGGAGGTCGCCTGGCGGGGCCAGCAAATGCCCTGGGTGGAGGCGATCCGTTTTGGCGAGACGATGCGGCGCGTGGCCGGCGCGACCGAGGACGCCAGGGAAGGGATGGCTGCGGCCCGGGAGAAGCGCGCGCCGGTCTGGCAATCCCGCTAATCCAAAGCGGCGAGCAGCACGTCGCGGGCGATTGGGCCGGCTTCAATCGAACCAGACTGGCCCTCATCGAGCACGACGGCGGCGAGGGCGCGGGGGGCGGCCGCGGGCGACATCGCGACGAAGAGGACGTGTTGCTGGGTGCCAGCGTCCTCGGCCGTACCCGATTTGCCCGCGAAATCGGTGTAGCCGGCGAGAGCGAACGCGGCTGAGGCCGTCCCGCGAGCCGACGTCACCAGGCGGAGGCCGAGCTTCAGGTGGTCGAATTGCTCGGGCGTGAGCGGGATGGCGCCACGAGACTCGACGGGTGCATCGGCGAGCACGCGGGGGTTCCGCAGTTCCCCCGACATGAACGAGCTGTAGGCATTTGCGAGCTGGAGCGGGGTGATGAGCAGGTCGCCCTGTCCGATGCCAAGGTTCACCTCATCGCCGGGGAACCAGGCGAGCCCGGTATTCGCGCGTTTCCACTCTGCATCGGGCACCTGGCCGTCTTCATCGGCGATGCCGGCGGTGCCGGTCTCGGCGCCGAAACCGAAGGCGCGTGCCATCTGGGAGAGCGCGCCGTCGGTTTCGTTGTAGAGGGTGAGCGCGATCTCGTAGAAGACGGTGTTGCAGGAGCGCATGAGCGCTTCGGCGATGGTGAGCAAGCCCTGGGCGCCCTCCCAGTTTCGGCGGGGG
>CAUJEQ010000112.1 GCA_963169135.1 Chloroflexota bacterium | reverse complement strand
GGGCGTCAGCGCGTATCGCTGGTAGCGGAAAAAGAAGAGAACAGGCACATGAGCATCCTCCCAGCCACCGGCTTGGTCGTGCTTGCCGGGCTGGCGATGATGTCGGTGGCGGGCTGCTCAGAGGGTGACGACCGCCACCAGTGGCTCACGGTCCTCGATTTGGAGACCGGGAAATCGCGCACGGTGTCGTCGCCCGACCGCACGGTACACGCGGCTGCGTGGTTGCCCGGTTCCTCGGCGCTGATTGTGCTGGAGGGCGAAACCCTTGCAGTCCACGAAGCTGTCTCGGGCATCGCCCGCTGGGACGTCTCCGGGACCATCCAGTCGAGGCGGCCGCTCGCAGCCGCTGCCTCGCCCGACGGGCGGGAGGTTGCCGTGCTGCGTGACTCCCTCTCGGCCGGCGAGAGGAGAGCCGAGCTCGAATTCATCGATGCCACCACCGGCAAGGTGCTCCGAACGACCCGCGAGTGGGTGACTCCGCTCACCTCTGGTTTCACGCCCGACGCCGGGTCCGTTGCCTGGACCGCATCCGGGCGCGTGGCTGTGGTCTCGCACAATGGCGGCGGTTTCAACGACGTGCGCTGGTTCGATGCGGCGACCGCAGGGGCGATCGGTGTCGAGCCGACGGAAGGCAGCGAGGTGTTTGCTCTCGCTGCCCGCGTGGACGACCGCGTGGTCGTGTTCGCGGTAAACCATCCCGCCGGGCCACCGGTCGTGACGCTCTACGACGGCACCGCGGCACGAAAGCTCGACATCCCGGCGGGTGGCAATTTCGCGGTGGATTTCGCGCCCGAAGGGGACCGGCTGGCGGTGGCGGCGGATGGCAAGGTGTACCTGTACGGCCTCACGACCGGAGCTCTGACCGAGATCGCTGCTGCCATGACGCAGGGAATCTCGTGGGGCGCGAACGGGCGCATCGCCCTTGCCTGGGGCGCTGAGGTCTACTCCATCGCCGAGGATGGAAGCAGCAGGCGGACGGAGGCGCGCGTCTCGGGCGGCAGGACCGTGCGCCACCCGGTGTGGTCGCCCGATGGCAAGCAGCTGGCTTTCGTGGTCGAACCGCCTTACCGCGACTAAGCGTTTGACACCGGTTCATCGCGGGCGATAGGTTCCGGGCACTTCTGGTTCGGTCGCGGGCGAAAAAGCCCGGGAGGATTCCCATGCGCGAAATGACCGGCGGCGAGGCCGTCTATGAATCCCTGCGCGCCCTCGGCGTCGAGTACGTCTTCGGCATCGTCTCGGTCCACAACATCCCCATCTACGACGCCATCCACAGGGGCGGCGGCATCACGCCCATCGCCGTCCGCCACGAACAGGGCGCCCTGCACGCAGCGGATGGCTACGCGCGGGCGACCGGGAAGCTCGGAGTTGCCATAACGAGCACGGGGCCGGGCGTGACCAATTCCATGACCGGCCTTTTCGAAGCCGGCTTCGCCTCCAGCCGCGTCATGATGATCACCGGCCAGGTCGATTCGGTGTACTACGGCAAGGGCAAGGGCTTCCTCCACGAGGCCGAAAACCAGCTGCCCATGCTCCGCACGCTCACGGGCCGGACGGAATCGGTCCAGCGCCCCGAGGAAATCGGCGAGGCCATGTTCCGTGTCGCCTCGGACATCTGTACGGGCAGACCACGCCCCGGCGCCATCGAAATCCCGGTCGACTTCCAGTACGCCAGGGCCGAAATCGATATCCCACACGTCGAGCACTGGCCCCGGGTGCAGCCCTCCCGTGATGCGGTGAGCCGGGCAGCTGAGCTCATTCGCAATGCCTCGAAGGTCGTCATCTGGGCCGGCGGTGGCGTCCTCACCGCTGAGGCCGAACGGGAAGTCCAACAGCTCGCCGAGCGGCTGAACGCGCCGGTGTTCACCTCAACGAACGGGCGCGGCGCCATCCCCGAGGACCACCCGCTCTGCATGGGCCCCCTCACCAACATGCCCGCGTTCGGTGAAGTGTTCGCGGGTGCCGACGTGATTGTCGCGGTTGGCACCCGCTTCCAGGGTGGCGCGACCCGCAACTGGACCATGCCCATCCCGGCGAAGCTCATCCACATCGACGCCGACCCGGGGGTCATCAACCGCAATTACCGGGCCGACCTGCCCATCGTTGCCGATGCCCGGCTGGCCGTCTCCGCGATCCTCCGGGACCTCGACGGCAAGCGGGAGATCAAGCCCGAGGATGCGGCGCGGGCACAGGTCGAAAACTCCGTCTTCCTGGGCCGTGCCCAGGAGCTTCGCGATGCCGCCCGCACCCAGATCCGCAGGGAAATCGGCCCCGACTACGAAGCCATCATGGACGCCATGCGCGAACACCTCCCACGCGACGGGTTCGTCGTGCGCGATGCGACCGTCCCGGCTTACCTCTGGGGCAACCGCCTGATGCCCATCCTGGCGCCGCGAACGTCCCTGAACCCGACGTCCGCGGCCATCGGTCCTGCCCTGCCACTTGCCATCGGCGCGGCCATCGGCACGGGCCGGAAGGCCGCCGTCATCCAGGGCGACGGCGGCTTCATGCTGAACATCGCCGAGCTTTCGACGGCGGCCCAGTACCAGGCCCCGGTCGTCGTCTGCGTGTTCAACGACGGCGGCTACGGCGTCCTCCGCTCGATCGAGGGCCGCACGTTCGAAGGCCGCCAGTTCGGGGTGGATCTCCATACGCCCGATTTCGTAATGGTCGCAATGGGTATGGGCGTGGAGGCCGAGCGGGTCGACAGCGCCATCGCCTTCCGCAAAGCCTTTGCTCGCGGGATCGCCCACGCGGGCCCGTACCTTATCGATATCGATGTCACGAAGCTGACGCCGATGGCCGGCCTCGGCACGCCGCCACCGAAGAAGGACGCCTGACTCCTCCTCGGACAGCGAGAGCCCCGGCAAGGCGCCGGGGCCCCTCGTTCAGAGACGGGTTCGAGGCTAGCGCGAGCCAGCCTTCTGCTTCTCCTCCATCTCGCGGAGCACCTGGCGCATCTTCGCCCAGCGCGCCGCCCGCAGCCGCGCAGTTTCGTCGAGCGTTGCCGGGTCGACCTCTGCGATCATCGCCCCGTATGCCGGGGACGTCGGGATCTCGTCGTCCGTCAGCTCCTTCA
Organism: Chloroflexota bacterium; assembly: GCA_963169135.1. Taxonomy (GTDB): domain Bacteria; phylum Chloroflexota; class Dehalococcoidia; order Tepidiformales; family Tepidiformaceae; genus Amarobacter. The sequence goes on along the minus strand of CAUJEQ010000112.1, from coordinate 20,490 downwards.
TCCACTGCTTCCGCTGAAACGCCTTCTCCACGTACGGGGCAAGTTCGTCGGCTTTCCGCCGGTTGCGCTCTTCTTCGTGCTCCTTGAACTCGGGCATCACGTCCGAGGCGAAGAGCTCCAGCGAGGCGCAGATGTCTTCGTGTTTGTTCTTGCCGCCCTGCTGGATGAAGACCGTCTGGTCGACTCCGGCGTCGGCGAACTTCTGCAGATGCGCGCGAAGCTGAACGGGCGTGCCGATACCGTCGCCGCCCCCGCCAAGGAAGTCGAGTTGTTCGGCGCCCATGGCGTCCTTCACGGCCTCGTATTGCGCCCAGATGTCCGTGCGGCCGGGCTTATGCGTTCCGAAGACATAATGATGGCCGAGCCCGAACTGGAAGAACTTGAACCCGTCGAATCCGCGCCGGAATGCCTCCTCGGCATCCGGGTGGCACGAGAAGCTGGTGACCATCGCGATGTTCGGGTTCACTGCGTGGCCGATCGGCACGCACTCGTTTTTGAACGTCTCGTAATAGTCATCCACCCACTTCTTCGCCTCGGCCGGGTCGACGAACGCGAACGTCAGCGCGCCGATGCCGAGCTGAGCGGCCAGATGGATGGTGTCGCGGTTCGAGCAGGCGACCCACAGTGGCGGGTGCGGCTTCTGGACCGGCTTGGGCACGACGTTCCGGACCGGCATCGAGAAATACTTGCCCTGGTACCCCGGGTAGGGGTCCATCGCGAGCATGTTACACACCTGCTCTGTCGTTTCGCGCCACATTGCCCGGCGCTCGGCCGGGTTGATGTTGAAGCCCTCGAGCTCGGCCCGCGAGGCCGATTCACCGGTACCGAACTCCACACGGCCGTTCGATACGAGGTCGAGGGTTGCGATTTCTTCCGCGATTCGGGCCGGCGGGTTGTAGCCGGGCGGCATCAGCTTGATGCCGTGGCCGAGCCGGATGTTCTTCGTGCGCTGGCTTGCCGCTGCCAGGAACACTTCGGGGCACGACGAGTGTGAGTACTCTTCCAGGAAGTGGTGCTCGACCTCCCACGCGAAGTCGATGCCGAGCTTGTCGGCCAGTTCCACCTGCCCCAGCGCATCCTGGAACAGCTTGAGCTCGATGCCGTCGTCCCACGGCCGTGGGAGCTGATGTTCATAGAAAATTCCGAACTTCACTCATTTCCTCCTGCCATGGCGCGGGAGTCTACCAGACAGTTAGCATCTCGCGAAGCATTTTTCCTCGGATGTTTCCATGACTTCCTTCCTTTGATTGCGCTCGCGCCGCTCAGCGGACAGAATCGGCCAACCTGCTTAAGCCCGGAGCCGCCGAATGTCCAAGCCCTCCCGCGCGCAGCGGCTCGATGAGGCTGCAACCGCACTCTTTGGCGCAAGTGCCCTCCTCGACCAGGTCCGCCTCATGATCTGGGACCGCGAGAACCTGACGGTTACCCAGCTCCGGCTCCTCGGGCACCTGCTCCAGCAGGAGGGTCTCAGCAACGCTGAACTCGCTGAACGCCTGTACGTCACCCGGCCATCGGTCTCGGCTCTCCTCGAACGGCTCGAGCGCGGCGGCTTCATCCGCCGGGAGGTCTCGTCCAGTGATCGCCGCGGCATCAACATCTGGCTCGAACCGCGGGGCCGGGCCGCGGTGGAGTCGCTTCGCCAGGAGTTGCGCGAGTACACGTCCGGGCTGATGGACGACATGTCTGACGCCGAAATCGACGCGTTCATCAGCGTCGTGGGGCGATTCGTCGCCTCCGGCAGGTCGCGCAGGTCGCGCGATCTCGCCCTCGAAGCTAACCAGACCGTCTGATGTGAGCATGACCGGCCCGGAACCGCTTCGCCTCACCGACATCCTCACGACATCCTCGGCGGTCGCCAATTACCTTGGTGAGTCGAACGTGACTGCCGGGCACATGCTCAGCGCGATCGCCATTCTCCGGGGCGAAGTGACCATGGAGAGCCTCGGCCGGCCCGTGTCGCCGCTCGTTCCGCGCGCCCGGGATGGAGGCGGCGCGGACCCGCGCGTCCGCGAACTTGCCCAGCGGTGGTTCGCCAGGCTGGGCGGCGATGTCGGTGCGGCTCTCGACGATGTGCAGCTCGCAAGCCTCGTCGAGGAACTACACGGGATCGCGCCTGGCACATAACGCGGGGAACTCAGGTGCTGACCAGCCGCCTGACCACCTCATACAGCACCTGAAGCCCGAGGCGGAGGTTTTCCACGCTGATCCGTTCGTTGTGCCCGTGCACCCCCGCCAACTCCTCCGGTTGCAGCAGACACGGGACGAACCCGTATGCGGGTACCCCACGCACCCGGTAGATGCGCGAATCGGTGAAACCGCTGGTCATCTCTGGCGCAATCTGCGCGCCTTCAACCAGCTCCGACACTACCTCCCCGACAACCCGCACGAAGCGCGTGTCCATCGAACTTTCCGCGCCGGTGAACCGGTTCAAGACCTCCACCTGGACGCGCTCGTCCGCCAGCACGTCGCGAAGTTCCGCCAGGAAGGCGTCCGGATCGACATCGGGGAGCAGCCGGCAATCGAGGGTGGCGGTGGCCTCCGCCGGGATCACATTGACCTTGATGCCAGTCCCGATTGTCGTGACCGTGACGGTGTTGCTGAGGCGCGCCCGGAGCGATGGGCTGCGCTGGGCTTCGGCAAGCGCAGCTTCGTCGGTTGCCGCCCTGGAGATCCCAGCGGCATGCATCGCCTTCACGTGCGAGCGCATGATCGGGACAATCCGCAGTTCGCGTTGCCAGCGCGTAACTCGTTCCAGGGCCTGCACCAGGTGCTCAGCGCAGTTGTCGCCATGGGGCACCGAGCCATGGCCGGGACGGCCCCGGACCGTAAGCTTCACCCACAGAGGCACTTTCTCGGTCGGCGCGATCTGGAACACCTGTGGCCCACGTGAGGACACGAGCCCATAGGCGCCCTCGTTGATCACCAGGTCCGTGTCCATCCACGCGGGCCGGTGTCGTTCGATCCAGCTGACGCCGAAAGCGCTCCCCGCTTCCTCATCAGCGGCTGCCAGGAATGTGACTGACTCGCGGAGCTCGACGCCCTGGCGCTTGAGCAGGAGAAACGTCATCAGTTCGAAGATGCCCATGCCCTTCATGTCGAGCGCTCCCCGGCCCCAGATCATGCCGTCGCTCAGCTCGCCGCCAAAGGGATCGACACTCCAGTACTCGCGCTCGACGGGCACGACATCAGTGTGGTTCAGGAGGCAAACACCTCCGGCCGGTGGCCCAAGCCGCGCGAAGAGGTTGGACCGGCCCGGCGCCGACTCCGCAACCTCGAATGCGATCCCCTCCGCCGCCAGGGTCCCCGCCAGGAATTCCACCGCCAGCGCTTCGTTGCCCGGAGGGTTGGAGGTGTCGATCCGCAGGTACTCGCGAAGCAGGGCGACCGCCTCGTCGGTCGCGGCATCCCAGTCAATACGGCTCACGGCTCACCCCGGATAGAAGTAGTCGGAGTCTACCGGGATAGGCTCCGGGGCGCTGCCATGCCTGATTGCCGGTATGCGCTGGCCCGCCGATAGTCGGCAACGTGGAAGCAGCAGTATCGATTGCGGCGGTGGGCACTGGAGCTGTGGCAGGCGCCTTCGTGCCACTCTGGCAGCACCGGCTCTACCGCTCCGAAGAGCATCGCGCCAACCCCGTGAAAGGCGGGAAGCTTCGGCTGCTCCAGGTCTTCTGCGCCATCGCGACGGCGACGGCCTGGGGACTGGCCTTCCGCCCCGGCTACTACGAAGCGGGGCCTGCCGCACTGACTGCGATGTTTGCGCTGGTTCTCATCATCCTGAGTAGCACCGATTTCGATCGACGCATCATCCCGAACCGCCTGAGCTACCCGGCCATCGTCGCGGCTGCGGCCCTCTGCTGGGCCTGGCCCGACCGGGACGTTTCGGACATCGCGCTCGGAGCGGGGTTCGGGCTTGCCGTCGCGGCGGCGATGGTGGTGCTCGGGATGGTGGTCGGCGGCATCCTCGGCGCGAAGGACATCGCGTTCGGCATGGGCGATGCGAAGCTCATCGTGCTTATCGGCCTGCTCACCGGCTGGCCCGGCGTGATGACCGCACTGTTCTATGGCGTGCTGCTTGCCGGCGGCGCGGCCTTCGTCTTCCTGTTCCGTCGGGGCTGGCGCACGGTTTTCAGCTACGGCCCGTACCTTGCGGCGGGCGGCGTCATCGTGATGCTCTGGGTCGGCAACTTCGACTGAACGCGAAGGGCCTCCGAGTGGGAGGCCCTTCGCTTCTGGATCCGGGGGCTCCGGGCTAGAAGGCGCCCCTAAGCTGGAGGACGGCCGGACCGCCAATCACGATCATGATCGCCGGGAAGATGAAGAACACCAGCGGGAACACCATCTTGATCGGCGCCTTGAATGCCTGCTCCTCGGCCTTCTGACGGCGCTTGGTGCGGATCACTCCGGTCTGGACCCGGATGACTCCCCCGATGGAGATGCCCATTGCCTCGGCCTGGACGACCGCGTTGATGAGCTGACGAAGCTCTTCGACGCCGGTGCGGTCCGACATATCGAGGAAGGCCTCGCGGCGGGAGCGGCCCATCTGGATCTCGCGCATGGTTCGCGTCAGTTCTTCGGCGAACGGCCCGGTGACCTTCTCGATGACCCGGGTGAACGCGGCGTCGATGCCAAGCCCGGCCTCGACCGATGCCGTGATCAGGTCGAAAGCGTCCGGCAGCGACCGCCAGATCTCCTTTTGCCGCCGCTTGATGCGCCCGAGGACGATGATCCGGGGTCCGTAAATGCCGAGGGCCGTCATCACGCCGAACGTGCCGGCGATCATCTTGAAGTCGCCACCCATCGCTGCGACGTAGAACGTCGCCAGCGTGGGCAAGACTCCCGCCGCAATCCCAACCATCACCAGGAATTGCCCCGGCTTGACCTTCATTCCCGCCTGGGTGAGTCCCCGTTCGAGCCGTTCTTCCATCGTCGATGGCAGGATGCTGTTGGCCCGGCGGGAGATACCGCGGATGAGCGGCTGGATGACGCGCTGGCTAAACGCGGCGTCCGGGTCCGGCAAGGCCTCGCGGTTTGGTCGGCTGTACCGCAGCCCGCCGAGGCGCATGTCCATGGCGCCGTTACCGGCTGTTTTGTGCATCAGGCCATAGGCCATGAGTGTCACCGTGACGAATGTGCTGACTGCGAGCAGGAATTCCATGGGCCTAGACCTCGATGTTCACAATCTTCTGGATGACCGCGAAGCCAATGATTTCGGAGACCGCCGCCCCACCCAGCATCATTCGGCCCAGCGGGTCGGTGAACATCTGTCCGGTGAACTCCGGGCTGATCACCATGAAGATGAGCAAGAGCCCAATCGGGATCCCGCCAATGACGTAACCAGTCAGGCGCTGCTGCGAGGTCAATGTCCGGATTTCGCCCCGGATGCGTTCCCGTTCGCGCATGGTGTGGGCAACGTTGTCGAGGATCTCGGCAAGGTTACCGCCGACCGAACGCTGGATGAGTGTCGCGGTGATAACGATGTCGAAGTCCGGGCTGCCGACCCGTTCGTTCAGCGCCGCCAGTGCCTGATCGACGCTCGCTCCCATCGCCGTATCGCGCAGCGTGCGCCGGATCTCCACGGAAAGCGGAGCTGAGATCTGTTCCGAAGCAGATTCCATGGCCTGGAGGAGTCCGAAGCCGGCGCGCAAGCCGCTCGAGAGCATCTGGATGAGCTCCACGAGCTGCGACTCCATCTTGTGCAGCCGTGACGTGATCCGGCGTTTCAGCCAGAAGCCGGTGGCAAGGAATCCCAGCGGCGCCCCGGCAAGCGCGAGTGCGGGGATTGGCGAGACCATCATGAAAACCGCGACCAGCGCGACTGCGACGACCAGCCTCAGAACGAAGTACTCCTTCGCGTTGAGGGCCAGTCCGGCGCGTTCCAGGTCTCGTGTCCAGTTCGCCGCCAGGTTGCCCGAGATCACGGTGATGCCAGCGAAGTTCACCGCGCCGCGCCGCCGGAGGCTAACGCGGGCCTCCTGCGGGACGCCCGGGTCAGCGTCTCGCAGCCTCGAAAGCCGGGCAGTCGCCGTGCCGCCTGACACACCAAAGGCGGTCGCCCAGAAGATGAAGGTAGTCGCGAAAGCCCCCGCGCAGAGGGCCGCAAGAATCATGAGCATGGGCCTACCACCCTTCCGCCGTGCCGAACAGGTTGTTCGGGAGTTCGATGCCGGCCATCGCGAACTTATGCACGAAGCCGGGCCGGATGCCCGTTGGCTTCATCGATCCGTGCACTTTGCCGTCTTCGTCCACGCGATCGAGTTTGAAGAGGAAGATGTCCTGGAGCGTGATCGTGTCGCCCTCCATGCCGCTCACCTCAGTTACATGCGTCACCTTGCGCGATCCGTCCTGGAGGCGGCTGATCTGGATGAACAGGTGGATAGCTGATGCTACCTGCTCCCGGATGGCCCGCGACGGAAGTTCCATGCCTGCCATGAGCACCATGTTTTCCATGCGGGCGAGCGCCTCGCGCGGGTTGTTCGCGTGGATTGTCGAAACCGAACCGTCGTGGCCAGTGTTCATCGCCTGGAGCATGTCGAAGGCTTCCTCGCCCCGGACCTCGCCAACGATGATCCGGTCGGGGCGCATACGGAGGCAGTTCCTCACCAGGTCGCGCTGTTTGATCTGGTTCTTGCCCTCGATGCTGGCGGGCCGCGCCTCGAGCGTGATGACGTGGTCCTGCTGGAGCCGAAGTTCCGACGGATCCTCGATCGTGACGATCCGCTCGGTATTGGGAATGAACGCGGAGAGCGCGTTTAACATGGTCGTCTTGCCGGTGCCGGTACCGCCGCTGATGATGATGTTCATGTGGGCGCGGACGCACATCGCCAGGAATTCCGCGGTCGCCTCACTGAGCGCGCCCACGGCGATCAGATCGGCCATGCGCATCTTGTCCGCGCGGAACTTCCGGATCGTGATGCTGGGCGCCTTCGGCGACGCCGGCGGGATGGTGATGTTCACGCGGGAGCCGTCAGGCAAGCGGGCATCGACCATCGGGCTGGATTCGTCGATACGGCGGCCGAGCGGGGCCACGATGCGCTCGATGATGCGCATCACGTGTTGCTTGTCACGGAAGCGCGCCGGGCTGCGGAAGATGCGGCCCTCGCGTTCGAAGTACACCTTGTCGATGTCGTTGACCATTACTTCGCTGACTGATGGGTCCCGGAGGAGTGGTTCGAGGGGACCAAGGCCGAGCACTTCGTCGGCCACGCCCTCGAGGAGCTCCTCGCGGCTTGAACCGCCGAGCTGGATGCCCTCCTGGGCGATCAGTTCGCGCGCCGCCTTCACCACGGCGTCGCGTTGCTGTTCGGGGGCCAGGCCCTCGAGGGCGCCATGCTCCAGATCCTCGATGAGGAGTTCGTGCAGCCGGATCTTCGCGGCTTCGGCCTGCGGGTTCGGTCCGCCTTTGACAGAGCCCATGGCCGTAGGTGCGGCGGCGCTCGGCGCGGTTCGCATTGGGCGCTGCGGAGCCTCGGTGCGCGCGGGCTCGGGCGCCGCCGAGGGCGTAGGCGTGGCCCCCGTGCGCAGACCGCTCATGCGTGACTGGCCGGGGATGCCTGGCGGTGGGGGTGGAACCTGCTCAACATCTCCCCAGCGCCTTCCGACCCCGGGCTGGCGGCCGAGCTGTCCGGAGGGCCGAAGCTTCGGTGGCTCGGCATCTGCCTGCCGCGGCGGGTCCGCGGGCGGAAGCTGCCCTTCGGGCGGTTGCGGTCCGGTCTGCTCGCCCAGTCGGCGGCGGGCTCCGGCCCAGCCGAACGGCTGGCGTTCGTCGTCGCCTGCCGCTCGTCGATCGCGAAGGTCATCAGACATTGGGGGTCACTCCGTCCTCGTGCGTGTTAGGCGCTCTTCTTGAACGGCATCCGGAAGATGCCGCCGAACCCACCGCCGCGCTTGTTGGCTTTCGACCGCTGACGGATCCCGGCCAGGGCGCGGGCGATGTCCTTGATTTCGACGGCCACCTTGCTGTTCGGGCGGCTCAAGACAATCGGCCTTCCGAGCTGGGCCGCTTTGATGACTTCGTTGTCCTGCGGGATCTTCCACCACAGGTCAGTGTCGAGGGTCCGTTCAACGTCCTTCTCCCGCACGCCGGTGTCCATCCCGGCCCGGTTCAGGACGACTTTTATCCGTTCGTCGTCGTTGCCGAAGCGCTCGTGCAGCATCTCCAGCGCAAGGACGGTGTCCTTGATGCTGGCCATGTCGAGCGTGGTGATCAGCAGGATCATCGTCCCGACCTCGATGGCCGCCGCGACGATTTCGTTGAACGTTCCCGGCGTATCCAGGATCACGAAGTCGTGCGTCTGGGAGAGCACATCGACGACGTCGCGGATGTGCGCCGATGTGAGGTTGCGCCAGTCGCTCGGCCGCGTCGGGGCAGGCAGAATTCGGACGCCCGATTCATGCACGACCAGGTAATCGCGAAGCGAGTTGCGGTCGACGTTGTCCAGGTTGCGCGCAAGGTCGGCGATGGAGCGTTCGACCGGGATGTCCATGGTGATGGCCACATCACCGAAGCGCGTGTCCATGTCGACCAGTGCGACCGTCTGGTGCGCTTCGGTGGCGAGCGCGACGGCGAGGTTGGAGGCGATGGTGGTCTTACCGATGCCACCCTTGGCTCCAAAAATGGTGATGACGGTCCCCTGGGCCACCGGGTCGGCGAGTTCGCCACGGCGGCGCATCGCCTCCCGCTCCTTCTTCTCGAGCACCTTCATGATCGAGGCTGCGAGCTCTTCGCGTGAGCGCTGCTCGCCGAGGTAGTCCGAGGCGCCGCCGACCATCGACTGGCGCATCAAGCGGATGTTCGCTTCGGTCGAGAACACCACGATCGGGAGGTCGGGCAGTCCGTCGTTAATGCGCGAAAGTGTCTGGATTGGCCGGACCAGCGGCTCCTCGATGCGCATCAGGACGAGGTCCGGGCGCATCTGGAAGCAAAGCGTGAACGCTTCGACTCCGTACCCGGCCGTTGCCAGTACCTGGAAGCCCAGCATCTGGAGCGTCTTCGCCAGCTCCGCCGAACTCTCCCGGTCCGGATCAACCACAAGCAGTTGCGGTACCCGTGCCATCGTCTGTTCCTCCACCGTTTCGCACCCCGGGGACCACCAGGGGCCTTGCGTTCGTCTTGGTGCGGGCGCCACTCTCAGGAGCGGCGCCCACGTCTGTACTCGTTACTTCGGCTGCCTACTGCACCGGGAAGAGGTCTTCGTACGAGAAGACTTGCTTCCCTTCGACCGGCTGGACGTCACCCTTCTGGCGGACGAGGAGGCGGTATTGCCCCACGTCGTCTTTCATCGCGTCGATGAGTGCGACCTTCGCTGCCAGGTCCGGCGGCAGGGCCAGCGTCACCGAGATCGACTTCTCATAGGTGCTGTTGTCCTGGTTGGGGCTGACCGCCTGCGACTGCTGGATTCCCGTGCCGGTCGCGCCGTCGGCGCTGTCAGCCGTCGTTGCGTCGGCGTCTATCTTCGGGACCGTGCGCACCACGCTCTGGGCGACTGCCAGGACGAGCACGTCCTGGGCGATGTAGCCAGCGATGACGTCTGGCTTCTCTTCGCCGGTGAGCGGGTCAACCTTCATCAGCGTCGTGATCCCGAGGACGTCAATCCGGTCACCGGGCTGCGGCAGACCCGCCGCAATCCATGCCTCGTGGGGCACCTGCAGCGAGAGGCCGCGCATGCCCTCCGGGACCTTCCAGGTAACGGTGTCCTGGCCCTCGTAGGTGGTTACCTTGGCCGCCAGCACCTGCTCGCCTGTGTACATGGGCGCCGTGGCGACCTTGCCAACCAGGCTCTGCGCGTCTTTGTCGGTGAAGTATCCATCCACGAGGCCGGCAGCCGGGACGGTCTTCGTCCCGAGCATGTCGCTCGTGATCTTGTCGCCGACGTTCACGTTCTTCGTGAGCACGACAACGGTCTCGGCGCCGGCGCCGGAGTTGAGCACTTGCTCCACACCGTCGTCGCCACCCTTGCTGTTCAGGAATGCAAACATGAGCAGCGCGCTGAGCACGCCAAACACGGCGGCGAGCAGGAGCACGCCGCGGTTTCGACTAGAACTACTCGATGCTGCCGCAATGGTTCGGTTCACGTTCTACTCCTCCCCTAGCAATATCGGCGGGTGTGCCGCCGGACTACAGGCCGGGTTAACCCGGTGCCCGGAGAAAAGGGGTCCCCGCTCCTGTACGAAGCGGGGACCGGGTGGTATTTGCCTGCCGGGAGACTATCGGGACAGGCGAATGTGGGTGAGCTTGCTGATCGCCAGGAACGCGTCCTGCAGCTGCTGTTCGTCGGGGGCCTTGAAGAATTTGCCGCCCGTCTGATCGGCCATGTACTGCATCAGCGCATCGTCCGAGGAGTTGCCGTAGCCGATGGTGTAGATCGTGATGCCATGAGTTTGAGCGAGCTGGGCCATGTCTCTCGCCCGCTGGGCGGCCGTGGAGGTGTTCGTCCCGAGCGACGTGCACGTTGTGGTCTGGTCGGGGTTGCAGTAACGGTTCGCGACACCGTCGGAGAGGACGATAAGTACCCACTTAGCGTTCGTGCGCCCATTGTCCAGGAACTCCTTGATGCCCATGTAGGTGCCGTGAGCAATGTTGGTGTACTGGTCGGCGCTCCCTCCTGCCGTCGGATCGGGGGAGTTCGCGATGTCCGTCTTCAGCCCGGCGAAAGAGTTGGTCAGCGCCGCCTCCTCGTACCCCCGGGTGGAGAACTGCACATAGCCAATGCGGTCATAGTCCGGGTTGAACGTATCAACGAAGACACGCGCCCCGGTCTTCACGTACTCCCATGGGTAGTACGGACCCTTGCCGGCCGTCTGGCACGAGTCGCCCCTCAGGTACGCATTGGAATTGTGACTGGCCCTTGACGAGCCTCTGACCCCGCGCACCACCGTAATCGTGTTCGGCTCAGAGATTGCGGTGATGCGCATCCACTCGTTGTCGACCCGGAACTCCTGGCCGACGTACACGTAGTAGCCCAGTGCCTGTGGCGGCTGGCTGCCGGGCATGGTCGGGTTGCGCTTGTTCACGGTCAGCGTCGTTGTCGAGTTGTTGATGCTGCTCGCCAGGCGCAGCTGCGAGTAGTAGCTCCCGTAGGGGCTGTGGCTGTCCCAGCACATCGAGCCTGAGCGGTCGAGCACAAGCATCGCGTCGATCACGATCGATTCCGCGTCACCTTCAGCCGCGACGTGCCATTCGTCGACGCCGAACAGGCGGGCAAACCACGTCGGGATGTCGGCCGAAGCCTCAACCGCTATCTTCTTGTTGCCCGGCGGGTAGCTCACACCGAACGCGATGTTCGATCCCTGGCTCTGGATGAACCCGCTATTGTCGAGCCAGTAATCGGTGGCTTTCTGAGTGGCGTCAGCCTGGTCGGGCAGGCTCTGGGCAGCGGCCAGCGCCGAGGCATCGACGGCGGCCTGCATCTGGGTCCGGGCCCACACATATCTGCCCACGTCGATGCTCATGGCCACGAAGCCGATGAACACGAACAAAAATAGGCCGAACAGCGGCAATGCCTGCCCGGCCTCTCGCCTGGTTACTTTTCGGATGAGCGACCGCAGCATCGCTTCCTCCTTCTATTCAGTTGGCATGTGGATCAGCGCCGTTTCGTCATTCCAGCCGCATCGATGAGTGGGCAGTGATGGTGGGGGCTGCCAGGTCGCTTCCGCCGACAAGCTTGAGCATCGCGCCGAGTGGCGTCACGAATTCAAAGTTGTAGGCCAGGTTGATGGTGACCGCGGTGCCGCGCGTCCCCTGGATGTTGGTCTTGGTGATGGTGAGTTTGCCTGGCTCCAGCGAACAATCGCTCGGGTAGGTGCTGCAAAAGCTGTCGTAGATGCGCGCGTCCACCGAGGAGCTGTCCGCCTGAACGGCAGCGACCCGCGCGCCTTCGCGGGCGGCGTTGGTCACCAGCAGCCACGTGTAGAACGCCCGGCCGAAATCGACTAGGCCAAACATGAGCACGAGGAAGATCGGCAGGATCATCGTGAACTCGACGAGGCTCTGCCCTGCTTCCGTCTGCCTGAACCGGTGGAGGAGGCGCCGGACGGGCCCCCTGCGGGGCGCCGCGTCTCCCTGGGTGGTGAGTTCCATGCTCAACTCGATTCTTTCTGGCCGCGGCCGCGACCCTGCTGATCAGGGAAGGGGTGGGTGACCGTGGTCGCCCACCCCTTCCGGGCTGTTCCAGCGTTGGTGCTGTCGCTGCGAGCTAGATGGAGCCGGCGACGCGGTTGAGCGCACCCGAGATGCTGCCACCGAGCGCCGTGAGGGCGACGATGCAGGCAATGGCGACGAGGGCGAGGATCAGGCCATATTCGGCAAGGCCCTGGCCTTCTTCGTCCTGCATCGTCTGGAGCTTCGCGACCTTGCTGATCGCCCAGTTCTTGATCTTCGACATGATGGTTCTCCTACCTCTTCCTGGTTGGGGCCGTGCCCCGGGTGTCTGCTCTTCCGGCGTCGCGTCCGTTCCTCCCGCTGGTTGAGCCAGCTGTCCCGGTTGGTGCTTTGGCGGACCCCGTTGCCGGGTTGGCCTCCGCCTCCGCTCGGCCCGGGACCGGGCACTTCGTCGGTGAAGCTACTAGCACTTTCGACGGGTCCCAGAACGCCTAAAGGTGCGTCACCAGGTGTTCACCGGCTTGACTCTGAGCCAGGCACCGCGCGGCCCCACCCGTCCACTGCCTGCCGAAGCGGCGCCAGCGTGCCGACTCTCTAAGGGAAGCGACTGTTCCGTCGTCCACTCAACCGGGGAGAGCTTTGCGATGGCCATTTCGGCGACGAATGTGGTGGCACCAGGGGCCGCTCGTGAGAGATGGCGCCGCCGCTGGTCGTATGTGCAGGACGCCTCCCTGGTCTGCGTCTCGGCCGCATTCTTCTACGCGCACGCAACTCATGCGGTCGAGACCGGCTCGGTAACGAACCTGTTCTTTGCGGTCGAGCAGGCGTTGCTGGTGGGCGTCTTCCTCACGCGCCGGCGGACAGACACGACCTCGACGCGGCCATGGGACTGGTTCGTCGCTACCGTGGGTGGGTGGCTCGCTCTGGCGATGCGCCCGCACGAAAGCGGTGGCGTGCTCGAGATGTACGGCACCACCTTGCAAGTGCTGGGCTTGTCCTGCGTCATCGTCGGATTCGCCACTATCGGCAAGAGCTTTGGCGTCGTCGCGGCGAACCGTGGACTGAAGGTCGGAGGGCCGTACCGTTTCGTCCGCCACCCCATCTACATGTCACACTCGATCACCCTCATCGGGTTCACGCTCGCAAACTTGTGGTGGTACAACGCGGCCATCCTCATAACGGTCACGATCTTTCAAGTGTTCCGGATGCGAGCCGAAGAACGAGTACTGGCTGCGACCTCCGATTACGACTCCTACCGGGCGCGAGTGCGGTGGCGCCTGCTCCCCGGAGTGTATTGATAGGTGGCAGGGAGAACCGGAGTCCTGGCTCTGAGCACCACGTTGCCTGCGCGCGCGCGTGCATTCCTGGAGCGGCTGGGGATCGCCGCGGTTCCCTTCCTGTTGTGGGCCGCGTACACCCTGGTCTTTGTTGGCCACGTGGCCTTTCGAGCCGTCGGGGACGAACTGTTCACATGGCGAAGCCTCGCGGCAACTGAGTCCGCCATCCTGGGGATGTCCGCGAGTGGTTGGCTTCAGACCCGCGGCCCCGAAAGCTACGTTCTGGACAGGCTGGCGACCGGCCTTCACCTCGCCTGGTTCGCCTTTCCGATTGTCGTCGGTGTCGCGCTGACAGTCTGGCAGCGAGCACGTCTCTTTGAGTACTTTGGATGGCTCACGGTCTGCTGGTACCTGGCGGACTTCGGCTTTCTTGCCCTGCCGGTCATTCCTCCGTGGATGGACGACGCGGGGCTGCGGCGCGTTCTGCTTGACCGCGGGTGGATCGAGTACGCGGCTCTCGATTCCAACCCTGTGGCTGCCTTTCCCAGCCTTCACGCTTGCATACCCCTGGCCGTTGGCTTGTTCCTCTGGTTTCGCGTTCCGGGAGCCCGTTGGGCGGCAATGGCCAGCGGGGTCATCGCATTCCTGACCGGAGCCGCAGTGATTTACCTTGGCGAGCACTGGGTGTTGGATGTCGTTGCGGGCTGGGCGCTGGCCGGCCTGGTCGCATGGCTCTTCGTCTCTGCCCGCGTGCGAGCGGCTCTGCATCGGATTCCTGGCGACCCGCTCAGTCTGGTCCATCGGCTCGATGCGAAGATCGCCAACCTGGGGCGGCTCACTGTCCCATCCGTTGCTGAGGAGGGGTCTGGAGCCGACGTGCGCCCCGAACGCCGCGCCGCTTAAGGCACCAGCAGCAGGTCCACCAGCGCAGGCAGCGCGATGCCCGCTGGCGCCCGGATCACCACGTCTGCGATGTCGGTGAGCCCTGTCTCTTCCGGGTTAATCTCGATCAATGGCGCGCCGCGGCGCTTCGCCAGCACCGGAAAGTCCGCCGCCGGGTACACCACCGCGCTGGTTCCCACGGTCAGGAAAAGGTCCGCCTGCAACGCCTGCCGGTAGCACTCGTCCAGCGCGTCCTTCGGGATGGGCTCTCCGAACATCACCGTGTCGTTCTTGTACACGCCGCCGCATTCAGGACAGTGCGGGGGCAGGCGCTCCAGGTCGATGGTCTCCAACCGGTCGCGCGCCCCACACTCCATGCAACGCACCTTGAAACGGTTGCCATGGATTTCCGTCACAAGGCGCGAACCGGCAACCTGGTGCAGGTTGTCGATATTCTGCGTGATCACGTGGGCAAGACGCCCCATGTGCTCCAGGTCGGCCAGTGCATAGTGCCCCGCGTTGGGCGCCGCCCGGTCGATAGCGTCCGTGAAGTCGGAGCCGCCGACCTTGTGCTCGATCGCGTAACGCCACCAGCCTGCCGGGTCGTCCTGGAAGAAGTCCCAGCCGTCGATGGTGGGCTCACCGAACTTCGTCCAGATGCCACCCGTGCCACGATAGGTAGGGATGCCGCTTTCGGCGGAAAGCCCAGCACCCACAAGCGCCACGGCGTGGTAGCTCCGGCGCATGAGCGAAGCTGCGGCGCGCAACGCAGTGGCAATTTCGGCGTTATCCAGCAGCGAAGTGGTCTGCGGCAAGCGATTCCTCTGTAGGAAGATGATAGGCCACTTCCTCTTCGAAAGCCCTTACCTGATCGGTCACCTGTTCACTGGACCAACCGGCCTCTTTCGCCGCAACGGCGGCTACCTCTCGATGGCAGCACAGCCCCCGGCAGGCCGCCCAGGAGATGCCGGTGCGCCGGAGCATGATGTCGCCGAGGGCGGTCACGTGTTCATTTCGCATTGCGTGGCGCACCTCCCCGGTGATGGCGCCGGAGTGCGCGCAGAGTACTTCTCGTCCGAGCGCGAGCACCTCAGGGATGGCTGCCCCGTACACGCGAAGGTGTCGCAGACTGGGCTTCGGCAGCCCGCTTTCCAGGAGTGACTCGCGCCACCCGGCCGGCGGCTGATCCGTGTGGACCGGGCGCTTCTGGGGAGGATCGAGCCGGGCGACAACCTCTTCCGCGAGCGGCCGGAAGGTGCTCAGCTTGCCTCCGACAACGCTGTAGACGCCGCGCGCCCCGCCGAGCTTGCCGTGGTCCAGCACCCCGTGACGCCGGCTGATCGCGGCTTCCGGGCCGCCTGCCACTTTCTGCAGCGGCCGCAGACCGGCGTAGGCGTAGCGGATCCGCTCTCTCGTGATGTCATACCCGGGCAGCAGTTCGCGGGCTTCGGCGACCAGGTACTCGATGTCCGAGTCCACCGGCCGGATCTCCGAGGGGCGGCCATCGTAGCGCTCGTCCGTGGTGCCAATCAGTAGCAAGTCTCCCTGCGGGACCGCGAAGAACACGCGGCCGTCGCTCTTCGCCGTCGAGAATACGGCGTTGTGTCCCGGCGGCCGGTCGAGCTCGACCACGATGTGCGTCCCGCGCGTCACACCCAGCAGTTCGGGTGGCGGCACGTCCTCCAGCTGATTGACCGCGTCGACCCACGGGCCAGCCGCGTTGACGACGGCCCGCGATGCGATGGTGAAGCGCTGCCCTTCCGAGCACACCTCTACTGCTGCTACCTGGCCTGCCTCTTCCGCGATCCGCGTGACCGCCGTGTGGTTGTGGATCGACGCTCCCAGCTTTTCGGCCGAGAGCGCCAGCTCCAGGGTCAACCGCTCGGGCGCGTGTACCCGTGCGTCGAAGAAGCTGAACCCGCCGTTCGCCGACTCGGGGAGGTAGGGTGCCATCGCTCGCAGCCGCTGCCGGCCGAGGCGACGGTGCGAGGGGACGCCTCGGTAGAGCGCGAGCATGTCGTAGGTTGCCAGCCCGGCGCGAAGCTGCCACGCGGGCCGGCGCGACCAAGGCAGCATCGGCAGCAGGAAGCGCTGAGGCGTAACCAGGTAGGGGCGCGTTTTCAGGAGCCATGCGCGTTCCCTGAGCGATTCGAACACCAGGCGGACGTCGCCGTGCTCCAGGTAGCGCAGCCCGCCGTGGATGAGCTTCGTCGAGCGCCATGTCGTGCCGAACCCGAAATCGGTGGCTTCGAACAGCGCGACGCGAAGCCCGCGCGCCGCCGCCTCTTCGGCGATGGCGCAGCCGTTGATGCCGCCACCGATGATCGCGAGGTCGAGTGGCTGGCTGGAGGCGAGGTCCTCGAGGCTCACTCGGCGTCCCAGCCCAGGGTGCGCTCCACCGCCCGCCGCCACTGCCGAAGGTGGCGGTGGCGCTCCGCCGGGCCCATGCGCGGCTCGAACACCCGCTCCGCCCGCCAGAGTTCGCCCACTTCCTCCAGCGACGACCAGATGCCCACTTCGAGCCCCGCGATGTACGCGGCGCCAAGGCCGGTCGTCTCGGTGCTTGTGGGCCGCAGGACGGGAATGCCGGCGAAGTCAGCCTGCATCTGCATAAGCAGGTTGTTCTGCGACGCGCCGCCATCGACGCGGAGTTCCGTGATGGGCTCCGGCAGCGATTCGTTCATGACTTCGATGAGCTCAGCGCTGGAGAGTGCGATCGCTTCGAGTGCCGCGCGGGCAATGTGCGCCTTCGTGGTCCCCCGGGTGATGCCCATGATCGCCCCCCGCGCGCGGGGGTCCCAATCCGGGGCGCCCAGCCCGGTGAACGCCGGGACGACCGCCACGCCGCCGTTGTCCGGTACCGAAGCGGCCAGCGGCTCGATCTCCGCCGAGTGGTTGATGACACCGATTTCGTCTCGGAGCCACTGCACGAGCGCCCCGGCGATGAACACCGACCCTTCGAGCACATACTCAGGGCCAGCCGGACCGGCACCCCCGCCGATCGAGGTCAGCAGCCCTCCCTCCGAGTGCACGGGCCTCTTCCCGGCGTTGGCCAGCAAGAAGCAGCCGGTCCCGTAGGTGTTCTTCGCAGGGCCTATCGCGAAGCCGCCCTGGCCGAAGAGCGCTGCCTGCTGGTCGCCGGCGACGCCCGTGATCGGCACGCGTGCCCCGAAAACGGACTCGTCGGTCGTCCCGAAGAGCGAGCGTGACGGCTGGGCGGTCGGGAGGATGGCCCGGGGCACTTCGAACAGGTCGCAGAGCGAGTCGTCCCAGCGCCCGCGGTTGATGTTGAACAGCAGCGTACGGCTCGCGTTGGTGTAGTCGGTAACGTGACGCCGCCCGCCCGTGAGCTTCCAGATGAGCCAGGTATCGACCGTGCCCGCTGCCAGCGTGCCGGCGGCCGCGCGCTCGCGCACGGCCTCATCGTGGCGCAGCAGCCACGTCAGCTTGGTCCCGGAGAAGTACGGGTCGAGCTTGAGCCCGGTCAGCTTGCGGGTCGTTTCCTCGTGGCCCGCGCTGCGCAGGTCTTCGCAGATGCCCGCCGTGCGCCGGTCCTGCCAGACGATCGCGTTGCCAAGCGGTTCACCCGTCTCCCGGTCCCACACCACAACGGTCTCGCGCTGGTTCGTCAGCCCGATGGCGGCCAGGTCGCCCGGCGTGAGGGCGGCCTGCGCAAGCGCGATCGTGATTGATTCCAGCGTCGCTTCCCAGATGTCCTCGGGGTCGTGCTCCACCCAGCCCGGCTGGGGGTAGTGCTGCTGGAACGGCTGCTGGCCGAGCCCGGCGATTTCGCCGGCGGCATCGACGACCAGGGCGCGCGAACTCGTGGTCCCCTGGTCGATGGCGAGGATATATGGGGGCTGCATGGCCGGAGTATACGAACTGCGCGGTTATCCGCTGTAGGCCTGGAGGTTACTGGCGCGTGACTTCCAGTTTTTCGAGCCGATCCCGGAGTTTGGCGTTCTCGTCGCGGAACTTTTCGAACTCCTCGCGGAGCTTTCGTACCTCTTCGTCTGTGGCCGCGCCTTTTCGAAGCGCGAGGGCGTTTTCGCGGGCCATGCGCACGCCGCGGCCGTCGAGCTCGCGGGCGGCCATCTTCTCGAGGGCCGGCACCTGGCTGTCGTCCTTCAGCGTTTTCAGCGCGTTGGCCGCTGCGATGCGGACACGGAAGTCCGGGTCCTCCAGGTAACCGGCGATCTCCTCGCCCAGCACCTTCTTCCGGTCGGGGAAGAAGAGACCCAGTTTGGCGATTGCGCCGACCGCCAATCCGCGAGTCTGGAACGGCTCACCGTAACGGGCGGCCTTCGAGAGCAACTCGAACCCGGCCGCGTCGCGGAGTTCAACCAGCCCGTCGACGCACCCGCCCCGGACCACCTGCCGGAACGACGGCCGGTCGAAGTTCGCTCGCAGGATCTCCAGCGAACCGGGGAGGCGCAGTTTGCCGATACTGCGGCACGCCTCCGCCTCGACGAACCACGAGCGGTCGCGTTTCGCGAATGGCTTGAGCGCTTCGAGCACCTCCGCATCGCCGCGGAACTGCCCCAGGGCCGCCACCACGCCCCGGCGCGCTTTCGGGTGGCGCACAGGCAGGCAGCGCAGGAGCGCATCGCGCGCGGCGGTCGTCTTCACTTCGCCGAGCGCCTTGCCTGCGGCGGCCTGGACCGCCCAGAACCGGTCGCTCATGACCGCCGTTTCGAGTGCTGCCACTGCGTCGGCGCCGCCCTTTTTGCCCAGACCTTTCGCCGCGAACTGGCGGCCGGCGATGTCATCGTCGTCCCGGAGTTGGAGCCGCAACTCCCCGACGGACTTCTCGAAATCCAGCTCTTTGAGCACCCGGTTGTAGGGGTCGAAGCGGCACAGGTCGGGCTTCGCGGCCAACGGGAACATGAAGGTGTGGTCGGCCTGCGTGATCTCCACCGGGAAGGCGATGGGCTTCGCCCGCCCTTTCCGGAAGTCGATGGTGAGCGGGACCCGAAAAATGGGCGTGCCGTCGTCGGTCTTCTGCGTCTGCTTCACCGTGACGGTGGCGAGCCGGGACGCCTCGTCCCAGCCCCAGCTCACCTTGAACGATGGGTGCCCGGGCCTGTAAACCCACTGGTCGAAGAACCAGTCCAGGTTGCGGCCCGTCTCGGCGGCGATGGCGCTGGCCAGGTCCTGCGTTATCACGCTCCGTTCCTGGTTGTC
Source organism: Chloroflexota bacterium (assembly GCA_963169135.1). Lineage (GTDB taxonomy): Bacteria > Chloroflexota > Dehalococcoidia > Tepidiformales > Tepidiformaceae > Amarobacter. The sequence goes on along the minus strand of CAUJEQ010000112.1, from coordinate 1,047 downwards.
GCGCACGTATCGCTGTATCGACCGGAAGAACTGGTCGTCGCCGAGGAGGCCGCGGAGCATGTGCAACACGACCGAGCCCTTCTCGTAGAGGTGCCGGTCGAACAGGTCGATCGGCTCGTTGAACACGTTCGTGACGATCGGCCGCCGGTAGCGCTCCTCCAGGTAGAGATCGGTGTTCTCGATGGCGCCCTGGCGGTACGTGTCGATGCCCAGGTGCTCCTCGTCCCAGAGCATCTCCAGGAAGGTGGCGAAGCTCTCGTTCAGCCAACCATGCGACCAGTCGCGGCAGGTCAGGAGGTCGCCAAACCACTGGTGGGCCAGTTCGTGTGAAATCAGCGGGTCGCTGGTGAAGTCCACCGCCGCCTTCCGGTCGACGATGATGTTCTCGGTCATCGTGGTGGCGCTGGTGTTCTCCATGCCCCCGAAGACGAAGTCGCGCACCACGACCTGGCTGTACTTGGACCATGGGTATTTCATCCCCGTCAGCTTCTCGAACAGGGTGACCATCGCCGGCGTGTTTGCGAAGGTACGCTCGCCGTCGGCCACGTCCTTCTCCTCGACGAAGTAGTCGATGGTGAGCCCGTCGCGGGTCGCGTCGATGCGTGACAGTTGCCCCGCCGCCAGCGTGAGCAGGTAGGTCGAATGCGGCCGGTCCTGGTGCCAGTGGAACGTGCGACTGCCGTCGCGGTTCTTCTTGTCCTGCAGCAGGCGGCCGTTCGAAAGCGCGTACCAGTCGCCCGGCACAGCCACGATCATCTCGGACGTTGCCTTCTCGCTCGGGTGGTCGAAGCACGGAAGCCAGTAGCGCGTGTCTTCGTCCTGGCATTGCGTCCACACCTGCACCGGCTTGGCAGGATACGCCTGGTCTGGCGCAATGAAGTACATGCCGATGCGCGGGCGGCCCTCGTAGGTGACCGCGACCGCAACCTCCTGGCCGCGCTTCCGGCCCTCGCCCAGGTCGATGCGCAGCTTCGCGCCGTCGTAGTCAAACGGAGCCGGCTTCTTGGCCACCGTCACGGCGGTGATGGTCATGTCGATGGCATCGAA
>CAUJEQ010000111.1 GCA_963169135.1 Chloroflexota bacterium | reverse complement strand
CCGCTGCACCCCAACAAGACCCATGTGCCCTTCCGCGACCACACCGAGTCGGGCGATCCCTTCCCGACCTACGCCCGCCGGGCGCAGTTCTACATCGACCACGAGTGGTTCCTGGAGGCTGGTGAGGAGCTCCCTGTCTGGAAGCCGAACCCGAACATGGGCGGGGACTACCCCATCGGCATGACCTCCGGCCACAACCGCTGGAGCATCCACACCATGAACCAGGCAAACGATGCGATCCTCGGCACGCACCGCGGCGAACCGTTCGCCGAGGTCAATCCCGGCGACGCCGCGGCGCGGGGCATCAAGGACGACGACCTCATGCGCGTCTTCAACGACCTGGCGTCGTTCGAGGTCCGCGCGAAGGTGTCGCCTTCGGTGAAACCCGGCCAGCTCGTCTCGTACAACGGCTGGGCTGGCTTCCAGTACAAGAACTGGAGCGGCGCGAACGAACTCGAGCCCGGGATGGTGAAGTGGATCGGCTTTGCGGGCGGCTACGGCCACCTCCAGCACCTCGGGGCCGAGTGGCAGCCGGTGCCTTCGGACCGCTGGATCCGTTGTGACTTCGAGAAGGTCGCCGAGTAGCTCGAGCCACTGAAAGGGCGATGGGCGCCGGGAGAACGGGGCGGCCAGTGGTGGCCCCCTGGCCGCCGGCGTGAGTGCGACTGAGGATCGTCGGCCTGCTTCAGTACGGGCCGAAGGACAGTCGCCGAGAGTCATGCGAGCGGCCCCTGTGCCGTCGTGCAGCCGGACCAGTGGCGAGCGGATCGCAGGGCACCGCTCCAACGCGCCGTGAATTGCGTCCGCCGCTTCAGGTAACAGCCGGGAGACTGTATCGTCCGGGTACCTCCCCCGGAGGTGCATGCCAGCCCAGGAGAGAGCCGCCAGTGGACCAGGCGCTCGCGAACGTCCGCGTTCTCGATATTTCGTCCTCGGCCGGGGGCGCCTGGTGTACGCGCCTTCTCGCAGACCTCGGGGCGGACGTGATATTGCTCGAACCGCCGGGGGGCCATCCCCTGCGCTCGGAGGCGCCGTTCGACCTCGACGGGCGGAGCCTGGTGGCGGAATACTTTCTTGCCAACAAGCGAGCTGCTCGTTTCGACTTTGAGGCGGCCCACTGCGCGTCCCGGCTCGCCGCACTGGCAAAGCGGGTGGACGTGGTGGTTACCAGTCTTCGCCCCTCGGAGAACGCACGCCTCGGCCTGAGCTATGCGGCCTTCGACAACCCGGGCCTTGTCGTCGCTCACATCACCCCGTATGGAATCTCCGGCAAGCGGGCGGACATCCCGGGGAACGAACTCACGGTCGCCGCGCTCTCCGGCTGGGCAGCCCTGACCGGCCAGGCATCGAGTTCTCCACTTCGGCCGGTCGGACACCAGGTGGCTTTCTGCGCGGGCACGGTCGCTGCCGGAAGCGTCATCGCGGCCCTGATAGCCCGGGAGCGGGAAGGCGGCGCCGGCCAGGAGGTCGACATCTCCGAGCTCGACGTCATGGTCTCGGCCGGCTCGCCCGGAATCCTGCGGGGCCAGTACACGGGCCACTCCACACCGCGGCGGGATTCCGCGGACGTCACCGCGGGGCCGGTACCGGTCGCCGATGGCTACTTCGCCCTGACCCTTAGCCGAGCCCATTTCTGGCGGGACGCGATGAACGTCCTCGGCCTGCATGACCTTGCGCAAGACCCGCGCTGGGAGACAAGCTGGTACCGCCAAGCGCACAAGGACGAGTACAGCGGCCGCGTGGGTGAGGCCATGCGGGGCTGGAAGAAGGCGGACCTCTTCGAGGAACTCGCCGCCCGGCGCGTCGTCGCCGGGCCCGTACTGACCATGGAGGAACTGCGATCCAATCCACACCTGGCTGAGCGGCAATTCTGGACCGAGGCCGACGGGCAGGATTTCCCTGGCGCCCCATTCCGGATGTCCGCCACCCCGTGGAGGCTGCGGGCGTGCGCGCCTGAACCACCCGCGAAGGAGGTGGACGCGAAGTGAGTTCACCGCTCTCGGGGATGCGCGGCGTCGTTCTCACGCAGGCATGGGCGGGTGCCTACTGCACCGAGCTTCTCGGCTTCATGGGTGCGGACATCATCCAGGTTGAAGTCCGCAAGCGGCCGGACTCCTGGCGCGGCGCCTACGACGCCCCCCTCGCGGAGAAGCTTCGGGGCGGAGACGGCCTCCGGCACCCCTGGAACTGCAACTACCTGTACAACTCGGTCAACCTGAACAAGCGCTGCGTCACGCTCGACCTCCAGACCGCTGAAGGCGCTGCCATCTTCCGGCGGATGCTTCCGCTGGCCGACTTCGTGGTGGAGAACTTCTCGCCGCGGGTGCTCAACAACCTGGGCTTTGCATACGAAGAAATGGACCGCATCCGGCCGGGGATCATCCTCTGCAGCCTGTCCGCGTACGGGCACACCGGACCGTGGGCGAATGTCCCCGGCATCGGCGGGACCATCGAGCCCACGTCAGGGCTCTCGGCGCTCCTTGGCTACCCGGGCGGAAGCCCCATGAATTCCGGGCTGATGTACCCCGACGCCGTCGCGGGGCTGAATGCGTTCACGGCGATCCTCGCGGCTGTTCGGCATCGCAGCCGCACCGGCAAAGGCCAGTACATCGACCTCTCGATGCAGGAGGCGAACCTGGTGTTCGCGGGCGAAGCAGCGCTGGAGTTCATTCGTACAGGCCGCCAGCGCGAGCGAATGGGCAACCGCCATCCCGCGTTCGCACCCCATGGCATCTTCCCCTGTCGCGGGCACGACCGCTGGATCGCGATCGCCTGCCAGTCCGAGCCCGAATGGCAGCAACTCCTGCGCGCCCTTGGCGGGCCGGGCGCACTTCACGTGGACGTATTCGCGAGCAACTCGCAGCGAAAGGCCAACGAGGACGAACTCGAAAGCGCCCTCGCAGCCATCACCTGCCTACAGGACCGGGACGAGTTGGCGGAGCGGCTGACCGCCGCAGGAGTGATTGCCGCGGCCGTTTTCGACGGGCTGGAGGTCGCGGCGGATCAGGGCCTCAGCGAGCGCGGCGTCATCGGGGCTGTACGGCACCCGGAAGCCGGAGAGTGGCCCCAGGCGCTCGTCCCGTGGCGATTCTCACGCTCGGAGAGCCCCCCGGTGCGGGCCGCCCCGCGGCTGGGCGAGCACTCGGCGGAGGTGTTTGCGGAGCTGCTGGGGATGGACCCGGGCGAATACGAACGGCTCGCCGGGGCGGGCATCACCGGCGAAGGGCCGCCAGACTGAGGGGACCATGGGCACCTACACACAGATTCTCTACGACGTGGCCGAAGGGATCGGGACGATCACGACCAACCGGCCCCACGCCCGCAACGCGCAAAGCCGGGTCCTGATCGAGGAGATGGACGACGCCTTCGATCGGGCGGCGCGGGACCCGGCGGTCCGCGTGATCGTGCTCCGCGGAGCTGGCGACCACTTCTCGGGAGGCCATGACCTCGGCAGTCCTGAGGAACTCGCCGACAGGCAGGCGAGGCCGGGCGCCCAGGGCCTGCGTGGCAAGTACGCCCGCTCGTGGGACCTGTATGTCGACGCGACGCTTCGCTGGCGGAACGTCCCGAAACCGACGATCGCAGCGGTGCAGGGCTACTGCATCTTCGGCGGGTGGATGATCGCGTCTGCGTGCGATGTCATCGTCGCAGCGGACGATGCCCTCTTCCTGCCGACGAACTTCCAGTACTTCTCGGTCCCGTGGGACCTTCACCCGCGGAAGGCGAAGGCGATCCTTTTCGAAAGCCGCCTCATCGACGCGAAGGAGGCGGAAGAGCTGGGCTTCGTGAGCTGGGTCGTACCGCGCCGGGACCTCGAGACCGAAGTCGTGGAGTACGCCGCCCGGGTTGCAGAGAACGATCCCTTCCAGCTCAGGATGATCAAGTTGGCGATCAACCAGGTCCAGGACACACAGGGCTTCACCAGCCACATCTACGGTGCGCACGCGCTGCACATGTTGAGCTCCACGGGTGAAGCGGACCCGGACTACGCGCTGGCCAAGCCCGGTGGTAAGCGCCGGCCGATGGTCCAACGAGCGTTCGAAAACTACGAACGAAGGAAGGCGCGGATTCGCGACGAGGGATAATCGTCACTCCTGCCGGGTGCGGCGGGGCGGCTCCGGCGGTCGCGCCGCACACCCCGGGCCCGCAAGAGGGCCATCCCGGCATTCTCGTTGGGATGGCCCTCCAGTGGGAATCGTCCAGGGGGCAGCTACCTGTGGATGACGATGTTTCCGCCTCCAAGAGCGGTTATCGGATCGGCGTCATCGGGTGAATTCACCTGGTTGTCGTAGATGAGGCCGCCGGAGGTTCGATCCCAGATCCGGATGCGGAGCCGATCGACGCCGGTCCTGCTGCCATCACCGCCGTCCACGGCGGTGATGAAGAACGCGTAGTCTCCGGCTCCATTGATCGTTCCTGTACCCTTGAACTGGGCCTTGTTGCCGGCCACCACCAGCCATTCGTAGGCCACACTCTCGAACTCGAGCCCGGCGGCGTGGAACTTGAACTGCGTGTTCCCGGTCGGGATGTTCGCACCCTTCTTGTACCTGGATACAAACGCGAAGGTGGCTTTCCCACCGAGCAAAGGCGCATCGAGATACGCACCAGCTGGCGAGGTGATCCAGCCACCGCCGGTCACGAAACCGGCCGTTGGGTCGTAGACCGTGAACATTCGAGACTGCGTCTCGATGTTGCCCGCGAGATCCGGCGCCGTGATGGTGAGCGTGTACACGCCCGCAGAGGTGATCACGTGGCCGCTTTGGACTTCAACGGGGTTGCTCACGGTGCCACCGCTCAAAATCGCGGAAGTGGTATCGATTCCGCTGGTTGTGTCAGCTGCCGAAAAGGTCAGTACCACGCCAACAGCCTGGAGGCTCAAGTCCAGTGGTGAGGCGATGGTGAGGACCGGCGCGACCCTGTCGATGAGCACATCGCGCGTGGCGCTCACCGTATTACCGGCATGGTCAGTGCACGAGGCCCAGGCCGTGCCCGATGCCGCCATCACGTCGTCGCCGAGCATGCTCGCGGCCGGGTCGACTCCTGAGTCCTCGTCAGTGCAGGTCCAGCTCACGGTCACATCCGTGCTGTTCCAGCCGCTGGCGTTCGGCAGCGGGTTCTGCGTTGCCACCAGGACCGGCGCCGTCTTGTCGATCAGTACGGCGTGACTCGCACTCACCGTGTTCCCGGCGAGATCGGTGCACGAGGCCTCGGCCGTGCCCGATGACGCCATCACGTCGTCGCCAAGCATGCTCGCCGCCGGATCGACTCCTGAGTCGGCGTCCGTGCACGTCCAGCTTACGGTCACATCCGTGTTGTTCCAGCCAGCGACGTTCGGTGGTGGGCTCTCCGTTGCAGTAAGCAGCGGCGCCGTGAGGTCGGCAGCGGCAATCGCAAACGCCTGACTGACGT
>CAUJEQ010000110.1 GCA_963169135.1 Chloroflexota bacterium | reverse complement strand
CTACAGCGCCAGCGCCGCCGGCCCTTCCAGCAGCGCCTGTATCTCCTTGATGAAGCGCGCGCCCTCCGCCCCGTCGCTCACCCGGTGGTCGGCGCTCAGGGCGACCTTCATCACCTGGCGCACTACCACCTGGCCATCCCGCACCACCGCCTGCGGCATCACCGAGCCGACGCCCAGGATCGCCGCCTGGGGCGGGTTGATGATGCCGATGAGCGTCTCAACACCGAACGCGCCCAGGTTCGTGATCGTGAACGTGCCATCACTGAGCTCGTCCGCCTTAAGCCGGCCTTCCTTCGCGCGGTTGATCAAGTCCTTCGATTCCACGGCGATCCGACCCAGCGATTTCGACTGGCAATCCAGCAGCGCCGGCGCGATGAGCCCGTCGTCGAGCGCCACCCCGATGCACACGTTCACGCGCTCGTGCGGGACCAGCCCCTCTTCCGAGAACTCGGCGTTGAACTTCGGGTGTCGTTCGAGCGCGATCGCGCAGGCCTTCACCACCAGGTCATTGATGCTGACCCGCTGCTCGTCCGTCGCCGATGCATTGAACTGCTCGCGGAAGGCGAGCGCGGCACTCATGTCGATATCCAGCGTGAGGTAGTAGTGCGGCTGCGTCTGCTTCGAAAGCGTCATCCGCCTGGCGATGGCCTGGCGCATCTTGCTCAGTCCCTCGGCCGCGTCGGCCGTCGGCCGGGCAGCCTTGGGTGCCGGGCGGGCCGGCGCGGTCTCGGCTGCCGGAGCGCCTTTCGTCCCGGCCGCCACCGCCGCCTCGATGTCGCGCCGCAGGATACGGCCATCGGGCCCGCTCCCGCGTAGCTCACTGATGTCGATCCCGGCGTCGCGCGCCATCCGCTTCGCGACCGGCGAGACGCGGATGCGCCCGCCCGCATCGGGTTCGGCGTCCGGCGCCGGGGTGGGCGCAGGTGCGGCTTCCGCGGCAGCTGCCGCCCGCTCCTTCGCTTCGGGTTCGATCGCGCGGCGGGCCGGTGTCTCCGCGGCGGGTTTCCGCTCCACCTCGGGCGCTGCTTCCGACGGTTCGCCAAGAAGGGCGATCACGTCGCCCACGGGGACCACATCGCCCTCGCTCGCGAGCTGCTTGAGGATTGTGCCCGACTCGTATGCCTCGAGCTCGACCGTCGCCTTGTCCGTCTCGATCTCAGCGAGGATGTCGCCTCGCTGGACGCTGTCGCCAACTTGTTTCAGCCACTTGAGCAGCGTGCCTTCGGTCATGTCGGCGCCCATCTGGGGCATGGTGACTTCGATCGCCATGGGGCTACTCCTTGAACATGCCGAGGACCGCGTCGACCACGTCCTCTTCCGATGGCAGGGCGGCGAACTCGAGGTTCCGGTTGTAGGGCAGGGGGACATCCTTGCAGGCCACGCGCGCCACGGGAGCGTCGAGCCAGTCGAAGGCGTGTTCCATCACCTGGGCGGCCAGCTCTCCACCGAACCCGCCGAACCTCCAGGCGTCCTCGACGATGACGCACCGGTTGGTCTTCTTCACCGACGCGATAACGGTGTCCATGTCGAGCGGCCGGAGGGTGCGCAGGTCGATCACTTCGGCACTGATCTCCTCCTGCTCCTCGAGAAGGGTTGCCGCGCGCGTCGCCTGGTGGACGCTCCCGCCGTAGCCGACGATGGTCACGTCGGTCCCTTCGCGGAGGATGTTGGCCACGCCGAACTCGATGAGGAAGTCGGGGTCGTCCGGGACCTCGCCCTTGATGGCGTAGTTGGCGGTGTGCTCGATGAAGATGACCGTGTTGTCGTCTCGGAAGGCGCGCTTCAGCAGGCCCTTGGCGTCGGCGGCGTTTGAAGGGCACACCACCTTGAGCCCCGGGAAGTGGGCGTACAGCCCCTCCAGCGAGTGGCTGTGGGTGGCCGCCAGCTGGCTTCCGCCACCGCTCGCCATGCGGATCACCAGGGGCACGTTTATCTGCCCGTTCGACATGTGGTAGAGCTTGGCCGCGCTGTTCACGATCTGGTCAAGCGCGAGGAAGCTGAAGTTGATGGTCATCAACTCGACCATCGGGCGGAGGCCGCCCATGGCGGCGCCGATCCCCGCGCCAACGATGCCGGACTCGGCGATGGGCGTGTCGATCACGCGCGCCTCGCCAAACTCCTCCAGCAGCCCCTTCGTGACCGCATAGGAGCCGCCGTAGAGGCCGATGTCCTCGCCCATGAGGAAGATAGTCTCGTCGCGCAGCATCTCCTCGCGGAGAGCCTCCCGGAGCGCCTCGCGCATGCGCATCTCAGCCATCGGAGGGCTCCTTGTAGAGGTGGTCATAGAGGGTGTCGATGCCCGGCTGCGGGCTCTGTTCCGAGAATTCCACCGCTTCGTCGACGACCTGCTCCACGCGCGCGATAAGCTCCTGGTAGCGCGCCTCATCGAGCTGGCCGGCTTCCATCAGGTGCGTCTTGAGTCGCTCGATGGCGTCGCGCTGGCGGTACTCCTCGATCTCGTCCTTCAGCCGGTAGAGTTCGGGGTCCGACATGGAGTGGCCGCGGTAGCGGTACGTCATGGCCTCGATGAAGTACGGCCCCTTGCCGGAGCGGGCGTGTTCGACCGCCTTCCTCGTTGCCTCGTGGACCGCGATCACATCCATGCCATCGACCGAGACAGCGGGCATGTTGTAGGCGGCGGCGAGCTTGGGGATGTCGGTCGAGAGCGAGGCATGGAAGGGCACGCCCATGCCGTAGAGGTTGTTCTCGCAGAAGAAGGTGGTAGGGGTGTTCCAGAGAACGGAGAGGTTCAGCGCTTCGTGGAACTCGCCCTCGCCGACGCTCCCATCGCCGAAGACGCAAAGGGTCACGAACCCTTCTTTCTTCATGTTCGAAGCCATCCCGAGCCCCACCGCCAGCGGCAGGTGCGCCGCGACGATCGCGTAGCCGCCGAGGAACCCCTTCGAAACGTCGTACAGGTGCATCGAACCGCCCCGCCCGCCGCTCACGCCGGTCGCCTTGCCGAAAAGCTCCGCCATCACGCGGTCCGGGTCGAGCCCGCGCGCGAGCGCGTGTCCGTGGTCGCGGTAGTGGGTCACGATCTTGTCGCGTTCCTCGAGCGCAGCCATCGAACCCACGGCACAGGCTTCCTGGCCCGTGTAGAGGTGAAGGAAACCGCGGATCTTGCCCTTGGTGTAGAGCTCGCCGCACTTTTCTTCGAAGCGGCGGATCAGCATCATTTCGTACAGGAACTTGCCGAGCTGTTCCGCGCCGAGCGAGGTGCCGGCAGGGCTCGTTGTCTCAGTAGTCAACGTGGGGTTGCTCCTTCTGGCTGCGCGGCCCGTCTCCGCGCAATGTGGATGGCTTCGCCCTCAACGGCGAGCGCCGCCTCTTTGATCGCCTCCGCCATGGTCGGGTGGGCGTGGACGGCGAACCCGACCTCGATGGTGGTCGCCTCCAGCAGGGCCACCATCGTCGCCTCGCCCAGCAGGTCGTTCACGTCGTACCCGATCATGTGCATGCCAAGCACCTGGCCGGTCGCCTCGTCGGCCACCACCTTGATAAAGCCCTCCGTGTGTCCGGCTGCGACTGCCTTGCCAAGGGCCGTCAGCGGGAAGCGCCCGGTTTTGACGGCGAAGCCGGACTCCTTCGCCGCTGCCTCGGTGTAGCCGATGGATCCCATCTGGGGCTGGCAGAAGGTCGCGCGAGGAAGCTGGACATAATCGAGCGCAGGCGCACCCTTGCCGGCGATGTGCTCAGCGGCCAGCACGCCCTGCTGCGACGCGACATGGGCCAGCATGAGTTTGCCAGTCACGTCACCCACCGCGTAGATGCCCGGTACGTTGGTCTGCATCTGGTCGTCGATGGTGATGAACCCGCGCTGGGTGGCCACCCCCGCCGCTTCCAGGTTCAGGCCGGTGGTATGCGGTACGAAACCGACGGCGACCAGGACGGCGTCAGCTTCGAGCGTCTCCTCGCCGGATTCGCCTTTGACGGTCACCTTCGCACCGCCCTTGCCGACGGAGACCGACTCCACCCGGGTCTTCACGAGGCAGCGGATCCCGCGGCCCTCGAACGAGCGCTTCAGCTGGCGGCCGATGTCCGGGTCTTCCAACGGCACGAGCGTGTCGAGCAGTTCGACAACGGTGACCTCGGTGCCGTAGCTCGCCCAGATGTGGGCGAATTCGACGCCGACCGGGCCGGCGCCAATCACCACGGCCCTTTTGGGGGCGTCGCGCTGTTCCAGGGCCTCGCGGCTGGTCAGGACGATCTTGCCGTCCGGCTGCACTCCCGGGAGCATCCGCGTCGTTGCCCCTGTAGCGATGATGATGTTGTTGGCCTGGTACTCGGTCCCGCCGGAAACCACGGTCCGGGTACCTTTGAGCGCGGCATCGCCGGGGATGACGGTCACGCCGTTGTCGCGCAGCAGGCCTTCGACCCCGGAGACTATCTTTTCGACTACCTGGCGGCTCCGGTCGATGGCCGAGCCAAAATCGAAGGTGACGGCATCTGCGCCCTTGAGCCCCCATGTGTCCGCTCCCCGAACGTAGTTCACCACGTCGGCGTTCTTCAAGACGGCTTTACTCGGGATGCAGCCCCAGTTGAGACAGAGGCCCCCGACGCGCTCCTTTTCGAACAGTGCGACGCTGAGGCCAAGCTGGGCTGCCCGGATGGCAGCAACGTACCCGCCGGGGCCTCCCCCAATGATCGCGACATCATATCCAGCCATAGCCTGCTCCTAGACTACCATAGCCTTGACTGGGGGCATCGTGACCGGTCCAGATTCAAGGCGCAATCCACTGTCGCCGAAACGGGGGCCAGTTGTCTACGCCGGAGACGGCAAGGTCAGTGGCGCGTCAAGGCAGGCTGGCGCACCAGCCGGGCGCTCGCCGTGCCCCGGATTCAGCCGCGCGGGTATCATGCGCGCGAGTGAGGCTGCCATGACCATCGAACAGCGCTACATCGAACGCCACCCCGAATCGGCGCGGCTCTACCAGCGGGCGAGCAAGGTGCTCCCCAGCGGCGTCACCCACGACAGCCGTTTCATGCGCCCCTTCCCGGTCTATGCGGATCGCGCGGCCGGCGCCCACAAGTGGGATGTCGATGGGCATGAGCACATCGACTACGTGATGGGCCACGGTGCCCTGCTGCTCGGGCACAACTACCGCGCAGTGGCCGAAGCCGCCGCCGCGCAGCTCGCCCGTGGCACCCACTACGGCGCCAGTCACGAACTCGAGATCGCCTGGGCGGAGGAGGTTGTCCGGCTCGTGCCCTCGGCCGAGGTGGTGCGCTTCACCAGCTCTGGCACTGAGGCCACGCTCATGGCCCTGCGGCTGGCCAGGAGTTTCACGGGCAGGCCTGGCGTCATCAAGTTCGATCGTCACTTCCACGGCTGGCACGACTACGTCGTCGCCAGTTCGAAGTACTCCGGCGCGCTTCCCCCAGGCGTGCCCCAGGCCACCCTCGATTCGGTGGCGGTACTCCCCCTGGATATGTCCGCGGTCCGGGAAACGGTCGCGGTCCGAGGCGATGTCGGCGCCATCATCGTCGAATCAGCCGGCGCGTCGAGCGGCCAGCTCCCGGTCCCACGCGGCTTCCTCCACGAACTCCAGGCCTTCTGCCGGGCGGAGGCCATCCTCTTCATCATGGACGAGGTGGTGACCGGCTTCCGCTGGGCTCCCGGCGGCGTCCAGGAGGTCGAGGGCCTCCAGCCCGACCTCACTACCCTGGCCAAGATCCTTGCAGGCGGTTTCCCGGGCGGGGCCGTGGCAGGCAGCCGCGCCGTGATGGAGCGCCTCCAGTTCCCTGTTCCCGGGACCAGCGCGCCCAAGATCGGCCACCCGGGCACGTTCAATGCGAACCCGCTTTCCTCGGCCGCCGGCGTCGCTTGCCTTCGCGAAATTGCGGACGGGTCGCACCAGCGCCGCGCCTCCGAGCTCTCAGCCCAGCTTCGCGCGGGCATGAACTCGGTACTGTGCGAGCTGGGCATCCCGGGATACGTCTATGGCCAGTCTTCCGAGTTCCGCATCATCCTTGCCGGGACGACCGTTCCGGAGGCCCAGGACTACGACCCCCACAACCTGCCGTTCGAGTTCCTTGCCAAAGGGATGCCCGAACACCGTACGCGCCTGCTGCAGCTCGCCATGGTGAATCGCGGATCGCACCTGTTCGGCAGTGGCGGTATGACCAGCTCCGTGCACACCGAAGACGACATCGCCCGGACGGTCGAGGCCTGGCGCGGCGCGCTGCTCGACCTCCGGGCAGAAGGTGCACTCTCTGACTAATCCAGGGGCTTGGCGGCCATCAGGAACACGATGACCATCAGCGCGCTCGCGTCGACGTGTGCGACATTCAGGTAGCGCTTCATTCGCTTCTTCGTGTCCGGGGCCTCGGCCGCAGGGTCGGCATCGAGCAGCTGCACGATGCGGCTGCTTTCCGGGCCGAAGAACAACATGCCGATGAGGAACGCGACGGCATAAATTGCCAGCGAGACGATGATCCACGGGTTGTCGCCGTAGGTCCAGTCCCCCTCCGCCATGATCCAGAAGCCGAAGACAAGCGTTAGCAACGAAACCGGGACGAAGTAGCGACTGCCGAACCACGCCAGCGTGCGGAACAGCGATGCGAGTTGGGTCGAGTCTCCGCTGGTTCGCGCCCGGATGGCGACCAGGTTCAGCATGACGTTGCCGCCAACCCACAGGATGGCGAACAGCACATGCAGCCACAATAGCGTTTCGTAGGTGTTCAAAGGTCCAGTCTCCTCGATGATGCGGGCCCCGGGGCACGTGGGGCGCCTGGATCAACTGTTGCAACTGGGCTTCAGCGGTCTCCGTGAAGGGCTTCACAGTGAGGCGAGTGGTGGAGGTAAACTCGGCGAAGCAGACATTACACCGGGCACCCCCGACTTCGGCTATCATAGTCGCGTGATACAGACCATCGTGTTTTTCCTCGTGCTTGGGTTCCCGTTCATCATCTACCTGGTGAACGCCGCACTCGCTCAAAGGGAGTCCCGTGGCATAGCGGCCGGTATCCCCAAACCCAAGGAGGCGAAGCCTCCGCGCAGCCGCTCGGGCCGTGCGCGCCCGGCGAAAGTCCGCTCGGCGCGGGTGACATCCTGCGGGCGCAACTTTTCGCACATGATGCTGGCGCTGATGGGCTCCCCGGACAGCTGCCGCTATTGCACCTACATCACGGAGGTCCCGCCCCCCCGTCCAGAGGGAGACGAGGACGAGCACGACGCCGCCGTCCGCGCGGCCGAAGAGATCATCGACCGGGCGAAACACTAGCCTCGCACCACCCCCGCTATACTCTGCTCCACCACATACCCGGAGCACTCCCGTGAAGCACACACGCCTGGGCCGCACCGGCCTCCAGGTCTCGCGCCTGTGTCTTGGCACCATGACGTTTGGCTACCAGTCGGATGAGAAGACCGCGACTGCCATCATGGACAAGGCCTTCGATGGCGGCGTGACCTTCTTCGACACGGCCGACGTCTACCCGCTCGGGGCTCCAGCTGGCGCCCAGGGCCGGACCGAGGAGATCGTTGGCAAATGGCTTGAGGGCCGCCGCGACAGGGTGGTCCTCGCCACCAAGTGCTTCGGCCGCACGGGTCCGAGCCGCTGGGACCAGGGCAACTCCCGCAAGCACATCCTCGATGCGGTCGACGCCTCTCTCCGGCGACTTGGGACCGACTACATCGACCTCTACCAGCTCCACGGCCCCGACCCGGATACCCCGATCGACGAGACGCTCAAGGCGCTCGACGACCTCGTCCGCTGGGGCAAGGTGCGCTACGTGGGCTGCTCGAACTTCCTGGCGTACCAGGTCGCGCGATCGCTTGGCCGGAGCGAGGCCCTTGGCACAGTGCGCTTCGACTCGGTCCAGCCGCGCTATAACCTCCTCTTTCGCGAATTCGAGCGGGAACTGCTGCCGCTCTGCGGCGAAGAGGGCATCGGCGTCATCCCCTACAACCCCATCGCCGGCGGACTCCTCAGCGGCAAGCACAACCCCCAGGCCGGCCCCGAGGAGGGTTCGCGCTTCACCCTCGGCACGGCCGCGGAGCGCTACCAGGACCGCTACTGGCACGAAGGCATGTTCGAAACGGTCGAGAAGCTGCGCCCCATGGCTGCCGATGCGGGCATGACCCTGCCGCAGATGGCGGTCGCGTGGGTGCTGGCGAACCCCGTTATCACTGCGCCGATCATCGGCGCGAGCAGGCCGGAACAGCTCGACGACACGCTGAAAGCCGTTGAGACGCCCATGATGCCCGAACTGAAGAAGAGCCTGGATGTCCTGACCGCGCAATACCGAAAGGGCGACTCGGCCCGCTGATGAGCGAACTCGCCAACCTCCTCGATATCGCCCGCCGGGCAGCGGCCCTCGCCGGCGAGGTAATCATGCCCCTGTACGCCGGCGGGATCGCGGTCGAACTCAAGGCCGACCGCACTCCGGTCACCGCCGCCGACCGCAACGCAGAACTGGCCATCCGCGATTTCCTTGCCCGGGAGTGTCCGGGCCACGGGATCCTGGGCGAGGAGTTCGGTGAGTCGCCCGGCGATGGACGCCATCGCTGGATCCTCGACCCCATCGACGGCACCAAGTCGTTCGTCCATCACGTACCGCTGTTCGGCACGCTCATCGCCCTCGAGCGGGACGGCGTGCCGGTCGTGGGCGTGATCGCCTGCCACGCCGCTGGGGAGACGGCCTCGGCCGCCACCGGGCTCGGGGCC
>CAUJEQ010000109.1 GCA_963169135.1 Chloroflexota bacterium | reverse complement strand
CTCGGCATCCAGATGACCACGCTGCAATCGCTCACCGGAACCGGAAGGAGCGTCACGCCGCTGTCGCAAGCGGACGTGGCGGACGTGGCGCCCTACGCCTGCCAGCAGGCCGACATGCTCCTGCGCATTCGCCCGCAGCTGGAGGAGCAGCTCAACGAGCGCGGCCAGTGGCCGCTCTTCGCCGACATGGAAATGCCGCTCATCCGGGTGCTCTACGGCATGGAGAAGCTGGGCATCGCCGTCGACGTGGCGGTCCTGCGCGAACTCTCACGAGCGATGTCGATCGACATCGATAAGGCAGAACGCGAGATCTACTCCACTGTCGGCCACGAGTTCAACATCGGCAGCCCGAAGCAACTGAGCGACATCCTCTTCGGCGAACTCGGCCTGCCGAAGACGCGCAAGACCACCCAGGGGTACAGCACCGACCAGCGCGCGCTCGAAGGCCTGCGTCCGGTCGCACCGATCATCGACCTTATCTTCCAGTACCGTGAACTGACGAAGCTGAAGTCGACGTACACCGACGCGCTCCCGGGGACGATCGCGGAGGACGGCCGCATCCACACCGACTTCCAGCAGACGGTCGCCTCGACGGGCCGCCTGAGCAGCACCAACCCGAACCTCCAGAACATTCCCGTGCGCACCGATACGGGCCGCGACATCCGTCGCGCGTTCGTCGCCGCCTACTTCGACGACCCGTGGTTCGTCGCGGCCGACTACTCGCAGATTGAGCTGCGCGTGCTCGCCCACATCACCGAGGACGACGGGCTGATCCAGGCTTTCCTTGCCGACCAGGACATCCATCGGGCGACCGCCGCCACCGTGTACGGCGTCGAACCGGGCGATGTGACCCGGCAGATGCGCGACACGGCGAAAATGGTGAACTTCGGCATCGCCTATGGCATGGGCGAGTTCGGCCTCGCCAGCCGCACCGGCATGACGCGCGAAGAGGCGGAGGCGTTCATCAGCACCTACTACCGGCGCTTCCCGGGCATCGCCATGTGGCAGCAGACCACGCTCGCATCGACGCGCGAAAAGGGCTACGCCGAGACGCTCTTCGGGCGCCGGCGGTACCTCCCGGCCATCCGCAGCACCAACTTCCAGGTCCGCTCCGCGGCCGAGCGCGAAGCGATCAACATGCCCATCCAGGGCACCGCCGCCGACATCATCAAGGTCGCCATGATCCGCGTGGACGACGAGCTGCGGGAACGCCAGCTCCGGAGCCGCATGATCCTGCAGGTGCACGACGAACTCATCTTCGAGTGCCCGGCGGACGAGGTGGACGCGGTGCGCGAGCTTTCGGTCCGGCTGATGCCGGGCAGCCTGCAACTGAAGGTGCCGCTCAAGGTGGACCTGAAGCAGGGCCGCAACTGGGGCGAAATGGAGTAGCAGCGCAGAGCGTCGAACATGCGGCGCCGCCGCTCACACGAGGAACAGGCAGAACGGGTGACCGGCGGGG
This sequence comes from Chloroflexota bacterium, assembly GCA_963169135.1. Lineage (GTDB taxonomy): Bacteria > Chloroflexota > Dehalococcoidia > Tepidiformales > Tepidiformaceae > Amarobacter. The sequence goes on along the minus strand of CAUJEQ010000109.1, from coordinate 14,399 downwards.
TCGAGCATGACCCGGAGGTCCTCCCGCCCCTGGTAGTCCGCGAGCCGCGCTCCGCAGGCAAGCGCGTGCGCCACGGCAGCATCGAGGTTATCGACCCGGATGTCCAGGTGGATCATCTTCTCCTGGGCGCCCGGCTCTTCCGGCCACACGGGCGGGCGGTAGTCGCTCCGTTGCTGGAAGGACAGCCCGGTGCCGCCCCCGGGGTCCCGCATCAGGATGAAGTCGTCGTCGCGAAGGGTCACTTCCCAGCCAAACAGCCGGCCGTAGAAATCCGCCATGGCTTGCGCATCGAGGCAATCGAAATTGATGGTTTCGATCCGCAGGTTGGGGCGCGTTCGTCGTGACGAATCTGGCATGAGCCTGATTTCCCCCCGCTACAGCCGCGCGGCCAGGAACTCGCGGGTCGCGTCGGTGCCCTCTGGCGGCACCTCGGCATGGAGCCCCGGATACCCGTGCAGGCGCTTGTCCTTCGTCCCCAGCAGGTTGAACAGCTCGAAGGCGCCGTCACGGCCAAAGCGCTCGTCGTCCCATTGGACGACGAAGAGCGTGGGACACGAGATGCGCGGGGCGTCCGCCCGGTGGCGGTCGCCAAATCGGCCCCGGATGGCGCTCGGCCCGGTGAACCCGCACAGTCCGAGCACGGCGGCTTTGATGCGCGGTTCGGCGGCGACGAACGGCAGTCCCAGCATCGTCCCCATCGAGAGCCCCCAATAACCAACGTGCCCTCCGTCGATGCCCCGCAGCTCGACCAGGGCGTCGAGCGTCGCCCGCCAGTCAGCCACCATGCGATCAAAGGTGTCCGGACGCTTCCACATGGCGATGTAGTCCGGGTGACCCGCCGGGTCGTCGTTTGCGACTATTGGGCCGCGCTCACCGTGGGCGATGGCGTCGATCGCGGCAGCCGCGATGCCGTGGCGGCGCACGAAACGGCGCGCCAGGGCGAGGCCGTTCGGGTTGCGCTTTTCGCTCTGCCCTCCGTGGCCGATGAGCACCAGCGGGACCGGGCCGGCGGCGTCATCAGGCGTCCAGAGGATCCCTGGGATGCGGTCGCCCTCGCGTTCGACGAAGAAGCCGCGTTCGGTGACGCCCATGCTTGAGGCGCCCTCGTTTCGCCATTCCATGCCCAACACCCCCGGTCCGCTACCTGATCTTGCGAGACTGTAACCCCTACTCCGCCGTTCCGCCCATCGATTGGCTTTCCATGGACTCTATACTCGAAGAATGCGGATTGCCGTCATCGGTGCGGGCGCCGCCGGCCTGACCGCCGCCTACCGCCTTACGCAGGCGGGGCATCGGGTCACCGTGTACGAAGCCAACCCGTACGTAGGCGGCCGGGCACACAGCGAACATTTTGGCCCGGGACACCACCTCGATACGGGCGCCGGATGGCTGACGTCCGCCTACACGCGCACGCTTGCGCTCTTCGAGGAGCTTGGCGAGCGCGAGCGGCTGCAGCCGATGCGCGCCAGCGCCCCGGCAGAACTCCTGGTTGATGGCAAGGTCTACCTGGGCACCGGGCTCCCACGCACCCCGGCCGGCGAACACCTCGTCCCCACGGATGAGCGCGAACGCCTCCGCAACTGGCTGCGCTGGCTCGAAGGCTACCCGCCGCTGGGCTTCCGCACCTTCAACGACCAGGAGACCGCCGAAGCCCACCTGGCAACAGTCAGCCCGGCCGCGACCCGGTACCTGTTCGCCCCGATGTTCGAGGGCCTGTTTGCCCCGCTTTCCCAGCAGTCGGCAGAGTTCCTGCGCTCATGGATTGCGGCAAGCCGCGCGCAATACTTCCAGGTGCACGAAGGCATGGATGCACCGTGGAAGCGAATCGCAAGCCATCTGGAGATGCGTCTCAACGCGCGGGTGGAGATGATCCGGCAGGGCGGCGCCCGCATGGAAGTCGTCGCCAATAGCATGGGCACCGAGTTCGATGGCATCGTGGCAGCGGTGCCGCCGCCGGTGGGCAAGCGCTTTGTTACGCGCGCGATCGAGCCTCGCTGGGTTGCTCAGCTCGATTACGAGCAGATCCGCTACTCCGGCCAGTGCAGGCTCTACCTCGCGATGCCGGGCGACGCGCCCGCCCGGGTCCACCGGCGGCCGCTTCCCATGGGGCGGATCGCCAGCGTCGAATGGCAGTCCGGCAGTCAAGGGGCCTGGGGAACGTGTCCCGGCGGCTGGCAGTGGGCCCTGATCTGTGGAAATGAGGCGTACAACCCGCAGCTGGTGAACGTCCCCGATCGCGAGATCGCCGGTCACCTCTGGAGCGAGGCGGCGAAGCTCGTACCCGGCCTGCCACCGCTGAAATCGTGGAATGTCCGTCACGTCGTCCGCTGGGAACACGCAGTCCCAACGATGGCGCCGGGCCACTTCACCCGGATGGCAGCCTATCAGCGCCGCCCGCCGCTCGTGTTCGCGGGCGATTGGACACACCAGGCCTGCATCGAAGGCGCGGTGCGCTCCGGCGAGGCCGCCGCGGACGCTTTCGGGCCAGGGTAGCCGCCCGGACGCGGCCTGGAGCGTGTAGAATCCGACCGCAATATCCGGAGGCTTTCCCATGCGATTCCAGGACACACCCGAACTGGCGACGTGGCGCACCCAGGTGCGTTCGTTCGTCGATACAAACTGGCGTGCAAACGCCAAACCCAATGAAGACGAGGACTCGATGGAGGGTCCGACCGACCCGTCCCGTACGAAGGTCTGGCTCGATAAGCTCGCCGAAAACGGTTGGCTCGCGCCGGCATGGCCGAAGCAGTACGGCGGCGCCGATATGTCGGTCCTCGAACAGTTCGTGCTGAACCAGGAACTGCACGAAGCCGGCGCGCCGACCAGCCGCCAGATGCTCAACCTGGTCGGCCCGACGATCATGCTCCACGGCACCGATGAGCAGAAGGCGGAACACCTCCCGCCCATGCTCCGCGGCGAAGTCGCCTGGTGCCAGGGGTTTAGCGAGCCGGGCTCGGGGAGCGACCTCGCCTCGCTCCAGACGCGCGCCACCCGTGATGGCGATGATTATGTCGTGAATGGCCAGAAGATCTGGACCTCCGGCGCCCACCGCGCGGACTGGATCTTCATGATGGCCCGCACCGACCCGGATGCACCGAAGCACCGTGGCATCAGCTACCTGCTGGTCAACATGAAGCAGCCGGGCATCACCGTCCGGCCGCTCATCAACATGGCGAACGGCCACGTCTTCAACGAAGTCTTCTTCGAGGACGTGCGCGTGCCCGTGCGCAACCGCATCGGCGAAGAAAATCGCGGCTGGTACGTCGGCACCACCACGCTCGACTTCGAGCGCTCGAACATCGCCCGGGCCATCGGCGCCCGCAAGAACGTCGAGAAGCTGGCGAAGTACTCTCGCGCCCGGGATGCCGCCGGCGAGCCAATCACTCGCTCCTACAAACTCGAAATTGCGGACCGCGCGGTCGAGACGTCCATCTGCGAGCTGCTGTCATTCGTCGTCATCTCCATCCAGGCCCGGGGGGGCGTGCCGAACATGGAGGCCAGCATGTGCAAGATGTACGGCTCAGAGCTTTCGCAGCGCATTGCCCTCACGAAGATGCATGTGACCGGCATGAAGGGCCAGTACCGCCGGTCCGATGGGCTGGAGCAGACCCTCGGCGCAAGCTCGGCGATGGAGTACTTGCAGGTGGTCCCGGCGACCATCGCCGCGGGCACCAGCGAAATCCAGCGCAACATCATCGCCACGCGGGGCCTGGGGCTCCCGCGGGGTTAGCAGGAACCGCCGATCTCGAATGCCCCTCTACGCCTGCGCGGAGGGGCATTCTCATTTCAGGGAGACCGAATCGATGCCCGACACGAACAATCTCGGCCTGCTCGAAGCCGTCATGTCCCGCCAGCGGGCGATCCGCACGTTCACGGCGGACGATGTCGATGATTCGCTGATTGAGCGCGTCCTCCGGGCGGCAACGGGCGCACCCAGTGCCCGCAATGTCCAGCCGTGGCGGTTCATCGTCATCCGCGACCGGGAAACGAAGCAGCAGCTCGGGGCGATTTTCGATGAGCTCGGAGCGCGGCTGTACGGCCAGGGCGCCCCGGACCGCACCCCGTGGGAAGAGGTGCCGGTGCTCATCGCAGTCTGTTCGGAGTACGCCTTTGGCGAGGGTGAGGCAGCGACGGCCGCCCTCGGGGCGTCAATCTACCCGGCGGTGCAAAACCTGCTCCTGGCGGCGCAGGCGGCCGGCCTGGGCGCCGTGCTGACCACCCGCTGGAAGTCGCGGGAACCGCAGCTTCGCCCGCTCCTCGGACTGCCGGAGACCATGGCGGTGCACGCCATCATTCCGCTGGGCTGGCCCGACCGCCGCTACGGGAAGAACCGCCGCCAGCCAGTGGGAGCAGTCACCTACCGGGAGCGCTTCGGCGAGCCGTGGTGACGGTCATCCCCCGCCGATAGCCGGGACGATCGTGATCTCGGTGCCCTGGGTCACAGTGTCGTGCAAGGCCAGCGGCACTACCTCGCCGTCGACCGCAAACGCCAGCTCGGGCCGCAAGCGGCCCTCCTCCACCACGCGGCCGTAGAAGCCTGGGCACTGCGCGTCGAGCGCACGCAGCACAGCCCCGACCGTGGCGCCTTCGACTTCAACCTGCGGCGACCCTCCGCAAAGGTCGCGAAGGGTCGCCGGGATGATAACCAGCGCCACTACGACAGCCCGTTCAGCTCCTCGACCACTCGGCGCGGAGACATCGGGAGGTCGGTGAAGCGGTGGCCGGTCGCATCCGCGATGGCATTCGCGATCGCAGCCAGGGGTGGGACGATCGGCACCTCGCCCACACCGCGCACGCCATACGGGTGGCCGGGGTTGGGGACCTCGACCAGGATCGTGTCGATGTTCGGTACGTCCAGCGTGGTCGGCATGCGGTAGTCGAGGAAACTCGCGTTCGCCAGCCGGCCGGTCTCGTCGTAGAAGTACTCCTCGTTGAGCGCCCAGCCGATGCCCTGGACTGCGCCGCCCTGGATCTGTCCTTCCACATAGGAAGGATGGATGGCCGTGCCCACATCCTGGACGGCCGTATAGCGCAGGATGGTGACCTTCCCCGTGTCGGGGTCGACTTCCACGTCGACGATGTGGGTGGCAAATGCGCCGCCGGCCCCACGGGCGAGGAGCGACGCCTTACCCGCGATCGGGCCGCCAGTGCGGGCGGACTGTCCGGCCATCTCCTTGAAAGTGAGTTCCTTTGTGGAATCCTTCGTGCACTTGAGCACGCCCGACTCGTAGACGACGTCGTCCTCGGCCACACCCCAGAGCTTGGCCGCCCGGGCGACCATCTGGCGGCGGATGTCCATGCCGGCTTCGTAAACGGCGAGGCCCGAGGCGAACGTGGTGCGGCTGCCGCCAGTCACGTCGTTATGTCCGATGGAGTCGGTGTCGACCACTGATGGCCGGATGGTGTCGTAGTCTACGCCGAGGGTCTCCGCTAGCTGCATCGCAAGTGACGCGCGCGTGCCGCCGATGTCGACCGAGCCCTCGATCAGGTTGATTGTGCCGTCGGTATTGACCCCGACGACCACGCTCGACTGCATACCGCCGTTGAACCAGTAGCCCGATGCCACCCCACGGCCGCGGTTGGGGCCCTCGATCGGCGAGCGGTAGTGGGGCGAGTTGAGGGCCGCCTCGACCACCTCCTCGTTGCCGATGCGCGGGAAGGCGATGCCGTTGACCATCCGCGTGCCCTGGTGCGAGGCGTTGGCTTTGCGGAACTCGAGGGGGTCGATCTTCTGCCGCCTGGCCAGCTCGTCGACGACGCTTTCGATTGCGAACGCGGCGGCGGGTGCGCCGGGAGCGCGGTAGGCCGCCGTCTTCGGCTTGTTCACCACCACGTCGTAGGCATTGATCTGGAAGTTGTCGATGTTGTAGGGCGACAGCATGGTCATCGACCCGGCGCCGACGGAGGAGCCGGGGAACGCGCCCGCTTCGTAGCAGAGGGTGGCCTGGACGGCGGTCAGCTGGTCGCCTTTGGCGGCGGCCTTCAACTTCATGTAGGTGCCGCTCGTCGGGCCCGTGGCCTCGAACACCTCGGCGCGGTTCATGCTCGCCTTCACCGGGCGGCTGGTCTTCTTCGAAAGCAGAGCGACAACCGGGTCGAGGTAGATAGGGGTCTTGCCGCCAAACCCGCCGCCGATCTCCATCGGGACGACTTTCACGTGCGAAACGGGGAGCTTCAGCACCTCTGCCACGAGCCCGCGGACAGCGAAAGCGCCCTGGGTGCTCGTCCAGATGGTCAGCGTTCCGTCGGAGTTCCAGTTCCCGGTGGAGCTGTGAGGTTCGATGTATCCCTGGTGGACCATCTTCGTCGTGAACTCGCGCTCGACGACCACGTCGGCATCCGCGAAGGCGGATTCGATGTCGCCCCCTTCGAACTTATTGTAGCTCGCGATGTTCGAAGGCGTGTCGCCCACTTCGCGTGTCATCAGGGTCTTCGTGCGGCGCGCTTCATTCAGGATTGGCGCGTCGTCGCGCATAGCGTCGCGCACGTCGAGGACCGGCGGTAGTACCTCGTACTCGACCTTGATCTGCGCGAGGGCGAGTTCGGCAACGTGCGGGCTGGCCGCAGCCACCGCTGCCACGGCGTGGCCCTGGTAGAGCACCTTCTGCGAAGCGAGGATGTTCTCGCTCACTTCCAGCAAGTTGACGGCGCTCTCGCCGAGCTCCTCCATCTTGTCCGCTGCGGTCGGCAGGTCCTTGTGAGTGAGGACCGCGAGCACGCCCGGGTACTTCTCGGCGCCGGTCGTGTCGATCGACAGGATGCGGGCGTGGGCGTGCGGGCTGCGGAGCACCTTCGCGTGGATGAGGCCCGGCAGGTGAATGTCCGCGCCGTACTGGGTTTTGCCGGTCACCTTCTCGACGCCGTCCGGGCGGACGGGCCGGGTGCCGATGACGGAATAGGCGGGGCGGTCGACTGTGGTCATGCTATTTCGCCTCCTGCATGTCGTTGGACACCTTCATGACGGCCTTAACGATCTTGTCGTAGCCAGTGCAGCGGCAGAGGTTGCCGGCGAGCCAGAATCGCACGCGGTGCTCGTCGGGGTTCGGTTCGCGGTCGAGCAGCGCCTTGGCCGACATGATGAACCCGGGGGTGCAAATGCCGCACTGGAGCGCGGCCTCTTCGAGGAACGCCTGCTGGAGCGGATGAAGCTGGTCCCCATGTGCCAGCCCCTCGATGGTGGTGACCTCGGCGCCCTGCGTTTCGACTGCGAGCACGCAGCACGAGTTCACGACGCGGCCGTTCAGCATCACGCTGCAGGCGCCGCAGTTACCGTTGTTGCAGCCCTCCTTGGTGCCGGTAAGCCCGATGTCGTCGCGGAGGACTTCGAGCAGGCTCTGGCGCGGTTCGGCCAGGAATTCGACGTCATCACCGTTCAGGCGAGTCTGGATGTGCATCTTTGCCATGGGCTAGCGGGCCTCCCGGTAACGCTGGAGCGCCCCTTCGAGCGCGCGGATGGTGAGAATCTTCGCGAGGTGTTTGCGCTGGGCGATGCCACCGCGCATGTCGTCGATCGGTGTGGCGGCAGCCGAGGCGGCTTCGCCAGCCGCCGCGAACGCCTCGGCGCCGGCCGGCCGGCCAACAAGCGCCGCAACGGCGTCCGGGACCATGATCGGTGTGGCCGCGACCGCACCGAGGGCGACACGCGCGCCCCCGATGGTCGAATCATCGGCGGCCAGTTCGATGCGCACGCCCGAGCTTGCCACCGCGATGTCCATCTCGTTCCGCGGGATGAACCGGTGGTAGTAGGCGGCCGAGCGCTCGGGCTGAGCCGGGATGCGGATGCTGACGAGCAGTTCGCCCGGCTGAAGCGTGTTGCGCCCGGGGCCGGCAAAGAACTCCTCGACGGGGATTTCGCGGGTCCCCGCGGGCCCGGCGATGGTCAGGCGAGCGCCCAGCACGATCAGCGCGGGCGACGAATCCGCCGCGGGGCTCGCGTTGCAGAGATTACCGCCGAGGCTCGCCCGCGACTGGATTGCCGTACCTCCAATGATGGAGGCTGCATCGACCAGTGCGGGGAGCTTCGCACGGACCTGCTGGTCTTCGTAAATCTGGGCGAGCGGGACGGCCGCTCCGATGTTGAGCGATCCATCCGGGGCGAAGGCCATCGCCATCATCTCGGGGATGTGCTTCAGGTCTATGAGTTGGTCGCAGTGCTTGCGGCCCTCCCGCAGCTGGACGATGACATCGGTGCCGCCGGCCAGCATCAGCGACCGCTTCCCGTTCCCGAGTGCCGCGAAGGCCTCGGAGAGCGAGCGCGGCGCAACGTAATCAAACGATTCCATGCACCATCCTTGGGTCAGGGATGTGTCCGCACGAGTTCCCCGGGGGGGTTGCGAACGTTCTGACGGTACAAAGGATCATAAGGCGCTCGCCACGGCCTGTCTTGAACAGCTCATTGGAGCGCAGCCGCTAGAATGCGTCGGCATGAAGCGCACGTTCCTTCTCGTCCTCCTCGCGGCCGCTTTCGCCATCGGTATCTCGCCGCGGCTCGCCGCCCACGCGGACGAAGGCTGGACGATAACGCAGCTCGCCATCGAGTACACCGTCGCAAAGGACGGGACAATCACCGCCACTGAGACCATCAGGGCTGACTTCGGCTCGCTCCAAAAGCACGGCATCTTCCGCTACTTCTACGAACGGGTGGAGTGCGGCAATCCGGTCGCAGGTGCCCAGCAGCCCATCTACGAATGTCCCTCCGGCCACAACCGCGAGTACAGCTACGACATCAAGAGTGTGACCCGGCTCGACGGCAGCAAGTGGAAGTACGAAGTCAACCGCGAGGCCGGCAAGGTGACCGTGAAGATCGGCGATGCCGACATCTTCATCTCGGGTCCCCAGGACTACGTCATCAGCTACACCCTGCGCGGCGCCCTCGATGCCTACGACGACCACGGCGAACTGTACTGGGACGCGAGCGGCGAGTGGCCCGTCCCCATCGAGACCTTCGCCATCTCGGTGGAACTGCCCGCGGGCGCCGAGGCCTACGCCATCTGCTACCAGGGGTATGCGGACTCGGATGAGCAGTGCCCGGCCTCCGCCTCCGCGAACGTCGCCGCGTTCGAAAGCAACCGGGAACTTTCGTCCTTCGAGCAGGTGACCATCGCGGTTGGCTGGCAGCCGGGAGTGGTCGAGATCCCCGCCCCCATGCTCGAAGACCGGCTGACCATCGGCGACCTGTTCACGCTCGACGTGCTCGAGTGGGGCGGGTTGATCCTGAGCTTCATCGCGGGCATCGTGCTCGTCGGTTCGGCGTGGTGGACGCACGGCCGGGACCGTTCCTATACCTCCATTTACTACCTGACGAACAACCCCGAAGAGCACACGCGGCCGCTGTTCGCCCGCAAGGACGTGGTGGTCGAGTACCTGCCACCCGAGGACCTGCGCCCCGCACAGATGGGCGTCCTCCTCGACGAGCGGGCCGACACCCTCGACGTGACCGCGACAATCGTCGACCTGGCTGTCCGCGGCTACCTCCACATCACCGAGCTCCCGAAGAAAGGGTGGTTCGGCAGCAACGACTGGAAACTGACGAAGAAGCAGGAGGCGAACGGCCTGAACGCCTTCGAAAAGAAGGTCTTGAACTCGCTCTTCGAGACCGGCGACGAAGTCGAACTTTCGGACCTGCGGTACAAGTTCGCCACCGACCTGGCCACCGCGAAGAACCTGATCTATGACGACGCGATGCAGCGTAAGTGGTTCAGCATGAAGCCGGAGTCGGCGCGGGGCATGTGGGTCATCGTCGCGTTAAGCCTGCTCTTCTTCGGTGCCGGGCTGGCCGTGTTCGCCGGGCTGCTGTTCCACCGGGCCCTCATGCCTCTGGGGCTGGTACCGGCGGCGCTGGCCATGCTGGTGCTTTCCCGGTCGATGGCGCGGCGTACGGCGGCCGGCAGCGAGATGCTGCGGCGGGTCCTCGGCTTCCGTCTCTACATCGCCACCGCCGAAAGACACCGCCAGGAGTTCAACGAGCAGGAGAACATCTTCGCCCGCTACCTGCCGTTCGCCATCGTCTTCGGCTGCGTCTCAAAGTGGGCCAAGGCGTTCGAAGGTCTGGACGACCAGGTTTCCCAGTCGACCTCGTCGTGGTACTCGGGCACGGGCGCCTTCCGCGTCGCTGCGTTCTCGAGCGGGCTGCAGGGCTTCTCCAGCTCGGTCTCCAGCACGCTGGCAAGCACGCGCTCGAGCTCCGGCGGGTCGGGATTCTCAGGTGGGTCGAGCGGGGGTGGTGGCGGCGGCGGCGGCGGCGGCAGCTGGTAGCCGTTACGCGAGCCGCTCCGGGGCGTTATCACACCTGAGGGCTTGCAGAGTGAGAACGTTTGTTCTACTCTCCCGCTCTACCTCAAGGAGACCCCATGCAGACCTCGCTCTACCACCTCCAGATCAACGTTCAACCGGAAAACCTCCAGTTCTACCGCGACGTGATGTCGTTCCTGGGCTGGACAACGCTGATGGACCAGGACCAGTTCTTCGGCACAGCCGCTTCGAACGGCGCCAGCCTCTGGTTCATCGGCGAGGTGAAAGACACCGCAAATGACTACGACGGGCCGGGCGTGAACCACATCGGCATCGGCGCGCAGTCGCAGGCCGACGTGGACGCCACGGTTGCCTATCTCGCGGGCCGGGGCGTGCCGGCCCTCTTCGAGACGCCGCGCCACCGGCCCGAGTTCTCCCAGGGACCCGACCAGACGTACTACCAGGTCATGTTTGAGTCGCCCGACCGGGTCCTCTTCGAAGTGGTGTATACCGGGCCGAAGCAGGACTGACGGCGGACTACTGTTTGAGCCACTCGCGCAGGCGGTGGGGGACGTTGGTGATGATCCCGTCCACACCGGCCTCCACCACACGGGCCCAGTCTTCGGCCGAATCGACGGTCCAGCACCAGACGCTGACCTGGCGGCGCCTGGCTTTCTCCACCAGCGCGCGGTCTACGGCCGCGTGGTGGACCGAGATCGCCTGGCCGTTGCGCTTCAGGAGGCCGCCCAACAGCCGGTCGACCTCATCCCCCCGCACGGGCGGGACGATGATGGTGGCGGAAACGCGAGGTTGGGTTGTCCGGGCGCGCTCCACCATCTCGGGGTTGAATGAGTGGATGGCAGTCCAGGATTCGGCGTTGTGCCGCTTGATCACCTCGACCACGGCGTCGACGCAGCGCTGATCCTGCTCGGGATCGGTCGCTTTCAACTCGCACATCACCGTCAGGCGGCCCGCCACGAGGGCGAACACCTGATCCAGAGTGGGCACGGGCTCGCCGTTTCCCGCGTTCGCTGCCTGGAGTTCGGCCAGCGTCTTTTCCTTCACCGGCCCGCTGAGGTTCGTCGTGCGATCGACCGTGGTGTCGTGCATGAGCACGGGAACGCCGTCGGCACAGAGCTGGACGTCGATCTCCATCGCCTCGGCCGCGGCATCGAGACACGAGCGGACGCCGGCGAGCGTATTTGCGGGAGCTTCGCCCGCGGCGGCAGCATGACCAATCACGAGCACATAGGGCTTCATGGTCGAACTGTACCCGCTGCCCCCGCATCGTGAAACGAGAGGCTGCAGTGAGACGTAGTTCATATTAATCGGGCGTTAACGCTCTAAACTGCGGCCATCCAGCGGTGGAACTGCGGCCCCGCCCAGGAGGTGCCCATGAAGACGGCACTCGTTTCGCAATTCAGAACCGCGAGAGGGCGGGAACTCGCGGTGGAATGGGACACTCCGGCAAACAGCCGCCTGGTCTGGCGCTGGAATCAGGACCACTATCCGGACCCGCTGGCCCCGCTGTTTGCCTGGATTCACGCGGTGAGTCAGTCCCAGGATGCGCCCTATGCTGACGCGGGCGTGGAGTTGCCCGCCCCGTTTCGCGGCCGGCAGCTCCCGGCGGGCTTCCAGTACGTGCGGCTAACGCCGCTCGACGGCGAAGAATCGCCGTCGTTCATCGCGAAGGCTTTGGATTTGGGCGCGAGATGCGGCGGCGCGGGAAGGGTGTGGGACACTTTCGCCCAACCCCTCGCCGAGGCGGCCGTCCGGGCGCTGCAGGCCGCCAGTGCAGCAACACCCGTCGCGGAACTGTCCCGTCTCTATCACGCCGCCTTTCACAACACGCACATCGGAGGACTGGTCGCCTTCGGGCCTGTGCTCGGGCCGCTCCAGGGGATGCTCGAACCACTATTCGAACCGAATGAGGCGGCGCTGCTCGTGCAGGAACTCGGCCAGGGCTCAGACAGTGCGACGATGGAGAGCAACCGTGCCGTAAACCGCATGGCGCAAGTCGCACGCGAGAGCCCGGAGGCCGCCCTCATCCTGGCCGGGAGCAGCGAGGACGCGCTCGCCCAGCTCCGGCGGGAGCCCGGCGCCAGCGCGTTCTGTACCGCCTTCGACGCGTTCATCGCGGAATATGGCTGGCGGGCCACCGGCTGGGACATCACCAATCCAACGCTTCGGGAGCGTCCGACCGACGCGCTGAACCTGGTTCGGCAGGCTATGGTCGCACGCGACGAAGACTCCGCCTCCCGCGCCGAAGTGCTCAAGCGCCGGGACGAAGCCATTGCCCGAGTCGAGGGCCGGCTCGCGGCGAACCCGGCCCGGGTCGAGGCGTTCCGGTCACTCGCGGGACAGCTCGAAAACTATGTCGCAGTGCGCGAGGGCCGCGCGCTCTGGCAACTCATGGCCACCGGGGCTTTGCGGATGGCACTGCTCAGCAAAGGCGCCGCCATGGCCTCCGCGGACGTAGTGGATGCGGCGGAGGACGTCTTCTTCCTGCTCCCGGAGGAGATAGACCCGTTCTTCGCCTCCGGCAGACGAGAACGCCTCCAGCCGGTGGTGGAGGAACGGCGTACGGAGTGGGAGAGCTGGCTTGGCGACAAGCCGCCGGCGGTCATCTCTGCCGACCCGGAGCGCATCCCGTTGCCGGCCCCGCCAGCCGGCGACGCCGTCGTCAACGGCGTGCCCGGCTCTCGCGGCGTGGTGACGGCGAAGGCGCACGTGCTCCTGGACTTCACCGGCTGCGACGAACTCGAACCCGGTGAAGTGCTCGTCTGCGTCATGACGTCCCCACCATGGACCCCGCTGTTTGCGGTTGCTTCGGCCATCGTCACGGATTCCGGGGCCGCCTTCTCCCACCCGGCCATCGCCGCTCGCGAGTTTGGCATCCCGGCCGTCGTTGGCGCCATCGACGCGACCGTCCGGATCCATACGGGTGACACGATCACAGTCGACGGGGACGCCGGCATCGTCCGAATCGAGCTGCGGCGCTAAGGAGCCTCGTTCCTGGGGACAAGCCACGCACTGGCGCCCCTACGGCTCTTGCCGAGTGCGCTTCCGGGACAGCTGCCGCCCGAACCGTGACATGCGCACCGCCCGTTCCGCCGTCGTACGAATCCCCGTTCGCCGGCGCGGCAGCGCTGCCAGTTCCCGCAGCGCGTCGCCGAAGCCAGTCATCACCGGCACTCCGTGCCCCGGCAACCCAGCCTCGGGTGCGAGGGCCCCGAACTGCCGGATGGACTCGAGATACCGCTCGTCGTCGTGATTCGCCAGGCGCATCGACCGCGTCAGTTCGCCGCCATGGCTGATGACCAGGTCCCCGACGAACGCCGCGCCGAGCCGGTCGACAACGAAGCAGCACGAACCCGGCGTGTGGCCCGGGACCGGCACCGCGCGGATGCCGGGCAGCAGCTCGGCTTCGCCGTCGATGCACAGGTCCACCGGGACGTCCGCAACCTTTTGGCGTCTGACCCGTGCAACCAGGAACCTTCCGACGTGCGAGCGTCCGACGCTGGTGTGCAGGAACGCCCGGTCATCGCGTTCGAAACAGTCCCCCCGGCCGATGCAGAGGCGGGCGCCGGTGGCTTGCCGGACCTCGTCCGCCGCGCCGGAGTGGTCTCGGTGCATGTGTGTCAGGAGGATGGCCGAGAGGCGGCCGCCGTGCGCGGCGACCTCCTCGAGGATAGCGGAGGCACTCGAGGCGAAGCCGGTGTCGACGAGCGCGAGCTGGCCGTCATCGGCCTCCACCAGGTAGACGTTGGAGCCGCGGGTGCCGTGGAGCCACCAGAGCCCCGGAGCGATCAGGTCAGCCAAGCGATACCCCCTCGTTTGAGCTTACCCGCCCCTGCCGTTCCGGGGCATCACTGGAAAGCTACTCGCCGTCGCAGGCGATGAAGATGCAGAGGTTGTACTTCCCAAGCCCGGAATACGCGAGGGCGTCAAGAGTCACACTGCCGGAAAGCCGGCCTGGCCCGATATCGCAGTCGTAGTGGGGGAAAAGCAACGAGCCCTCCGGGAGGGAGGGCTCGTGAAGAGCGTGCGCGTACAGGGATTTGGTAGCGGGGGAGGGATTCGAACCCCCGGCCTTCGGGTTATGAGCCCGACGAGCTACCACTGCTCCACCCCGCGACCTGCGACGGACGAAGTTGGAACACCTTAAG